>JBILIE010000023.1:0-10996 GCA_044350115.1 Rickettsiales bacterium | reverse complement strand
GATTATTATTAACCTGCTGGCTTTCTCTTGTTTAATGCTATGGGGGACTAGATTCTTTTTTAATTTATGCACTCGTTATTGCCCCGACCCTGAGAACGGCCCATGGAAAAAGATATGACTCTCCCCTCCCTCATCGGTCTGTCGAAACAGGAACTCACGGATCTCGTTGTCGCGGCGGGGCAACCTGCATTTCGGGCGAAGCAGTTGTGGCAATGGATTTATACCAAAGGCGCTAAGGATTTTGACGAGATGAGCAATCTTGCCAAAGAATTGCGGCAGGTGATGGGCGAGCAATATAGCCTCGCTCGCCCCGATGTTTCCCGCGCGCTGACTTCCAGTGACGGCACGCGCAAATGGCTGCTGCGCTACGGCGATGGCAATGAAGTGGAAACGGTTTACATCCCCGAAGAAGAGCGCGGGGCGCTTTGTGTTTCCTCGCAAGTTGGCTGCACGCTCACTTGCACATTCTGTCATACAGGCACGATGCCGCTGGTACGTAACCTCACCAGTGCGGATATTGTTGGCCAATTCATGCTCGCCCGCGACGACCTCGGCGAATGGGAAAAGAAATCGGAAGACAGAATGCTCAACACCATCGTGATGATGGGGATGGGCGAGCCGTTATTTAACTATGATAACGTCGCCAAAGCACTCACCATTTTGATGGATAAAGATGGCATTAATCTCTCCAAACGGCGCATTACTTTATCCACTTCTGGCGTAGTACCAGCGATTGAGCGCTGCGGCAAAGAGCTGGAAGTCAACCTCGCTATTTCGCTCCACGCAGTGACAGACGAACTACGCGACGAAATCGTCCCGCTCAATAAAAAATGGCCACTCAAAGTCTTGCTGGAAGCGTGTAAAAACTATCCCGCTGCCAGCAATGCGCGGCGTATTACATTTGAATATGTGATGCTCAAAGGCGTGAATGATTCCGATGCTGATGCTCGCGCTTTGGTGAAATTGGTGGATGGCATCCACGCTAAAATCAACCTCATCCCCTTCAATCCATGGCCGGGTGCGCCTTATGAATGCAGCAGCAATAACCGTATGCACGCTTTCGCCGAGATTGTGAACGCTGCGGGTTATTCCTCCCCCATTCGCACGCCGCGTGGCCGCGATATTTACGCTGCCTGTGGTCAATTAAAATCCGAATCGGAACGCAAACGCGGCGAGAAAGTAAAATTATAATGAACATCCAAATCGCATTTTTTGATATGGATTCCACCATCATTGCGCAAGAAGGCATCGACGAACTCGCAAAACTCTGCGGCAAAGGCGATGAAGTTAGCGCCATCACCCAAGGCGCCATGCATCACGGCTGGAATTTTGAAGAATCTTTACGCAAACGCATTGATATTTTGAAAGAGGCAGGCCTCACCGAAGCGCAGCTGGAGGAGTGCTATGCAAATATCACCCTCAATGAAGGCGCACAGGAATTACTCGACTATTTACATCAAAACAATGTGCGTACCGTCTTGGTTTCTGGCGGCTTCAGCTCCTTCACTCAGCGCATTGCTGAACGTCTGGGATTTAACGAAAACTACGGTAATGAATTGTTGTTCGATAACGGAAAACTAAGCGACATTGCAGGGTGCACAAAATTTCACAACCGCATTATCGGTAAAGAAGCCAAAGCAGAAATTATCAAACATGAATGTGAAAAAAATCGCCTCCCACTTATCCATTCGCTCTTTATGGGAGATGGCGGGAACGACCTAGAAGCAGCAAAAACATCAGGCACAAGCATCGCTTATAAAACAAAAAACCAAATGCTGCGAGATGCAACGACTTACCAAATAGATACAGGCACTCTGGCAGATGCTATACCTCATATCTGTGGCAAAAAAGCCATCATCTGTTAAATTTGTATTAATATCCACAGGCTGCGATTAGGAGATTGTAGCTTTTTGCAACAACCCGATTAGGCTGCACTTAAGGCTACAAATAAAAATAATAATAAAAATAATTTATGGGGAAACAGCATGGCGCGACAAAATCGCTCTGGGCAGAGCAGTGATGCTACGATTGATCCACAAACTATGGATTGGTTCCGCAAAGAAGCCTGCGTTAGCTTTGATGCTGCTGGCAACTGCCTTACGCTTTCCTCCAACTGGCAAAAACTGACAGGTTACGCACCTGAAAAATGTCTTGGAAAACGCTTTATTCCCCTAATACGCAAAACCGACCAGCGTAAATTTCAAAACTTTCTTGCCGCCCCTTCGGCAGATAAAAAAATTCAGTTTTGCTTGCACCACGCTAATGGATCATGGGAATGGTTTGAAACGGCGGACATGATTCTTGGCGAAAATAACGAAATCACCTTATTGCTTCATAAAATCACAGACGATATCCAAAAAGACAATGCGCTGCAAAAAGCCACGCTGGAAGCCGAGCTTGCGCTGCGTGGTCAATCAGAATTTTTTGCCCATATCAGCCACGAATTACGCACGCCGCTTAATGCCATTTTAGGTTTTGCACAAATGATGCATCAGGGTATGTTCGGCGAAATCGCTAATCCGCGTTATAGCGATTACCTCCAAATTATGGAACATAGCGGACAGGAGTTGCTCGGCAAAATCAATGATCTGCTTGAGATTTCCTCACTTTGTGCAGGGATTGATCATCTGACTGAAAAAAATATCCCCCTGCCCGAACTGATAAAGGCCGTGATAGACACCCATGCACGTGAATTGTTCGTGCGTCGCATTCAGGTGGAAGCGGATATTGCCCCCCTTAATATCATCGGCGACCGCACCAAATTACAGCAAGCGCTCTCGCACCTCGTGCGTAATGCCATTAAATTTTCGCCAGAAGATTCGATTATTACCCTGCGCAGCCATCATCGTGAAGACGGCTCTCTTGCGCTTACTCTGACCGATCAAGGAACAGGCTTCTCTGAGGAACAGCTAAGCCACTTCCATGGCCGCACACAGCAATTCTCTTTCCTTGAGCGCAACCGCAAATTGCTTGGATTTGGTCTGCCGCTGGCAGAGGAATTAATTCGCCTGCATCAGGGCGAAGTGGGATGCCGCAATGCTCACGCACTTGGCGCAGAAGTGACGGTAACTCTGCCCGCAGAACGGGTGATTGCCGTGCGCCCAGAGCATCAATTCAAGCCTAAAGCACGTCAACGCAATATGCTTCCTGCCTCGCTGATTCCTGCGCCCTTTCCTGCTTAGTCTTGCTTCTGCCGCGTTTCTGTGCTTCTTTTGCAGTGCAATAATTTTTTAAGATAGGCAATTTCATGACCACCACACTTGACGCCCCTTTGCGCGGCCATATTTATAATAACATTATCGAAACCATTGGCAGCACGCCTTTAGTGCGATTGCATCACATGGCCGAAAAAGCAGGCGCAAAAGCAGAGATTCTAGCCAAACTAGAATTTTTCAATCCCCTCTCCTCCATCAAAGATCGTATTGCACTCGGCATGGTGGAAGCAGCTGAGGCCAGCGGAGCACTGAAAGCAGATACCGTATTGGTAGAACCCACCAGCGGCAATACCGGCATCTCGCTCGCCTTCGTTTGTGCTGCAAAAGGATATAAAATTATTCTTACTATGCCAGAGAGCATGTCGGTGGAACGCCGCAAAATGCTCAAATTTTTGGGGGCAGAATTGGTGTTGACTCCTGCCGCGAACGGCATGAAAGGCGCGATTGCTGAGGCAGAAAAAATCGTGAGTGAAAATCCAAAAGCACTGATGTTGCAGCAGTTTCAAAATGCGGCAAACCCCGAAATCCACCGCCGCACCACCGCGCAGGAAATTCTGCATGATACGGGCGGAACGCTCGATGTATTCATCGCGGGTGTTGGCACTGGCGGCACGCTTACCGGCACTGGCTCTGCCTTAAAAGCAATACTGCCCCACCTCAAAGTGATTGCGGTGGAACCTGCCGCCTCCCCCGTACTTTCAGGCGGCGCAGCGGGACCACATAAAATTCAGGGCATCGGCGCGGGATTCATTCCCGATATTCTGGATCAATCAATAATCGACGAAATCATCGCCATTGATAACGACACCGCCTTCGCCACCGCACGCGAAATGGCGCGAGCTGAAGGCATCCCCATCGGTATCTCCTCTGGCGCGACGATTGCGGCCGCATTGCAAATTGCCGCTCGCCCCGAAATGGCAGGAAAACGCATTGTCGTCATTGTCGCTTCCACCGCCGAGCGTTATCTCAGCACCGATCTTTTTGCAGGCATTGAGGCATAAATAAGATGAAGTCCCTGCTCATACTTTTTCTTAAAGGCATGGTCATCGGCTTCGCCAATCTTATTCCGGGTGTAACGCTGGCAACCGCCGCTTTTTTGATAGGCAGCTACACGCATATTCTGCAGGCACTACGCTCGCTTAATATCACTGCGCTGCGCTACGCATACGAGAAACGCTGGAGGAATCTCGAACAACATATCCCGTGGCGACTGCTGGTGATGATGCCACTGGGGATATTCATCAGCACCTATCTCTTGCCGCTGCTGCTGCCAATCACTTATTGGGAGTCGCTGTATAAACCAAAAATCTATGCCTTCATCTGCGGGCTGATTCTCGGTGGATTAGGCTTTGCGATCGCCAATCATCGCGGCGCAGGGTTCAGCGGATTCCTGTTATTCTTTGCAGGGCTTTGCGCCAGCACCCTGCCGCTGACGATGCAAATTCACCCCCTTCCCGTCAGTTGGGAATATCAATTTTTCACAGGCATTGTCGGCACACTCACCGAAATGATTCCAGGCATACCTGAATCGGTCAGCCACAAACTCACTGGCGATTATCAGGCCTTGGCTTATTATAGTGACCGTGGTTACTGGCCTGCCACACTCCTCTTTATCGCGGGGGTCGTGGTTGGATTATTGCTTATACTTTCACTACTCGCGCTCATGTTCCGCCGCTTTCAGGAACAAACCACCTCGCTCCTTTTTGGACTGACTGCGGGCGTGATGCTGCAACTCTGGCCATTACGCTTCATGCAAAATAACGCCGAAAATTCACTGATGATGGTAGGCATTTGTTTTGCCAGCGGCGTGACTGTTAGTGCATTGCTCCAATTCGTGCAGCGCCGCACACTGGCGTAATTACGGTTTAATCATCATCATCGCTGCCCAGCTATCTTGCCGATACGTCTTGAGCCATTTCATCCCGCGAGCGTGATAGGCCATACGCACTTCTTTCTCTTGTGTTATCAGCAATCCCGAAAGAATCGCAACCCCGCCCGATTTCAAATTCCGATGAATATCCCCTGCCAGAAAAATCAACGGACGAGCTAAAATATTCGCAAAAATGAGATCATATTGCTTGGGCAAGGCACGATGCTTAAACCCTGCCGCACAGTAAAATTTCGTTTGCGGAGTCGCATTATCGCGCCCATTCTTCTGTGCCACACGCACCGCCACGGCATCCATATCCGACCCCACGATGGTTGCTTCGGGGAATAATTTTTGCGCCGCAATCGCAAGGATTCCCGTACCGCAACCAAGGTCTAAAATCTGCTGTGGGCGACGGGTACGCGCCAAAAATTCCAGCGCGCGCAAACAGCCAGAGGTCGTGCCATGCTCGCCCGTTCCAAACGCACAACCCGCATCAATCTTAAGCGAAATTTTAGGTTTGCTTGGTGCTTCAATGTGCGAACCATGAATATAAAACCGCCCTACTGAAAGTGGCGGGAACTGACTTTGAATCTCGCTTACCCAGTCTTTCATCTCCAGCGGTTGCCACTGCCATTCAAAAATATTCACGCCAGACTCTTGCAGCAACAACAGCCGTGTCTCCACTTCCGCCCGCGATTCTGCATCGCCCACCACGGCATCCGTACGCCAGATTTCAGCAATGCTCTCCAGCCGTCCCTCATAATATTCTGCATAATCAGAACGCAGCGGAAGTGACGATATTTTGGTAGGGTTCTCATCATCCATCTGCTCAAAATGCGCCATAGAAAACACGAGTTCCTCCAGCGCCGTTTCGATGATCGGCACTGCCTCTACCCCTGTTATCAAGGTGAGTTGCTGATAATGCGCACTCTGCGCGAAAGGGTTTTTCATGTTATTAACTCTATCCATTCATTTTCTGAGAGCGTTTTTACGCGTAGTTCTTGTGCTTTTTTGGCTTTGCTGCCCGCATCCGCGCCCAGCACCAGATAATCGGTTTTAGCGGAAACGCTGCTGCCCACTTTTGCGCCCAAAGTTTCAGCGCGGGCTTTGGCTTCCTGCCGCGTCATTTTCTCCAGAGTGCCCGTAAATACCACGGTTTTTCCTGCAATAGGGGAATCACTCTGCGCGGGGGCGATATAGGGCTTCACGCGGATTTCATTGCTAAGTTTTTGCAGAATCTCGCGGTTATGTTCTTCCTCAAAAAAGAACAGCAAGGCTTGGATAATTTTGGTGCCAATGCCATCAATCTGCGCGAGTTGTTCAGCAGCGTCCGGCGCGGTCATGGCGGCTTGCCAGTGTTCCAGCGTGCCGAAAGTTTTGGCCAGCAGCTTGGCATTCACTTCCCCAATATGGCGAATGCCGAGCGCGAAAATAAAACGCGGCAGCTCCGCCTCACGCGCATGCTCAATCGCCGCCAGCAGGTTCTCCACGGATTTTTTACCAAAGCCCTCGCGTGTTTCGAGCTCCGCCGCATGCGCCGCCAGATGAAAAATATCCACGGGCGTTTTTACCCAACCAAGTTGCCAGAAAAGTTCAATCTGCTTCTCGCCCATCCCGTCAATATCCAGCGCATCACGGCTAACGAAATGACGCAACCGCTCCACCGCCTGCGCTTCGCAGGTCAGCCCACCCATGCAGCGTCGCACCGCCTCGCCTTCCTCACGTTCGGCATGGGAGCCACAAACGGGGCAAGTATGGGGGAAGATATAGGCTTCAGATCCTGCTGATTCCGCTACACCAACAATCTGCGGAATCACATCGCCCGCGCGTTGCACAATCACTTTATCGCCAATACGCACATTCTTGCGGACGATTTCGTCCTCATTATGCAGCGTGGCATTACTCACCATTACCCCACCCACATTCACCGGTGTGAGCCTTGCCACCGGCGTGAGTGCGCCCGTACGCCCCACCTGAATTTCAATCGCTTCGAGCGTCGTGATAGCCTGCTCGGCCGGAAATTTATGTGCAATCGCCCAACGCGGCGCACGAGCGACAAAGCCAAGGCGTTCTTGATAATCGAGGCGGTTGACTTTATAGACGAGACCGTCGATGTCGTAATCGAGTGAGGGGCGAAGGGATTGCATATGATTATAGAACGCCATTATGTCATCAACTGTTTTGACTAGAAATATTCTGGTATCCAAACTTCTTTGAGGCAATAAATTAGGCTGAACGTTCAATCCATAAGAATAAAATTGTATATTCGCATAACCTTGTGTTCTATTCGTCCTCCATACACCATCTTCTGGCACCACTTCGCCCCAGCCATAAACAAAATATGACAGCGGGCGCGAAGCCGTGACGCTTACATCCAACTGGCGCAAACTACCCGCTGCGGCGTTGCGGGGATTAGCGAATAGCTTTTCACCCTTGACGGCCTGCGCTTGGTTGAGCTTGAGGAAGTCGTCTTTACGCATATAGACTTCGCCGCGCACTTCCAGCACTTGCGGTGAATTGCCTGTGAGGTGTGAAGGCAATATCGTCCGTAGATTCTCAGTAATATCTTCGCCCTCTTCACCATCGCCGCGCGTAGCACCCTGAACAAATACGCCATTCTCATAACGCGCTGAAAATGAAAGCCCGTCGATTTTAGGTTCGCAGAGATATTCCAGCGTGTCACTTTCACTCAACCCCAGAAAGCGGCGGATGCGCTCGTCAAACTCCCGCACATCGTCCTCGCTAAAGGCATTGGCGAGCGAGAGCATTGGCACTTTGTGTTTCACTTTTTTGAAGCCACGCACCGGAGCGGCACCCACTTTTTGTGTAGGACTGTCGGGCTTGCGCAGAGTGGGATATTGCGCCTCTAATTCCTCCAGCCGTCGAAACATTTTATCGAATTCGGCATCCGAAATTTCGGGTTGCGCGTGTTGATAATAAAGCTGGTTATGCCGCCGGATTTCCTCCGACAACTTTTCTACTTCTTGCGCCGCTTCCGACCGTCTCACGCTGTTTTCTCCAGCAGCATTGCTGCGGCTTTGCGCGCTTCTGCGGTGATCTCTTTACCGGAGAGCATCTGCGCCAGTTCTTCCTGCCGCTGTGATTTATCGAGCAGCGTGACAGTGGTTTGCGTGGTCTTTTTGGTTTGCTCTTTCGCGACTTTAAAATGCGTAGAGCCCTTGCCCGCCACTTGCGGCAGATGGGTAATCACCATCACTTGCTGCTTCGTACCCAGCTTCGCCAGACGATCCCCAATTGCATCTGCCACGATGCCGCTGGTACCTGCATCAATCTCGTCAAAAATAAGCGTGGTATCGCTTTTACTCTCTGCCATCACCACTTTCAGCGCGAGCATGAAGCGCGACAACTCACCGCCTGAAGCAATTTTATGCAACGCCCCGAAAGGACTTCCCGGATTGGTGGAAACCTCAAAACATACACGATCCATGCCGCTGCTATTCCAGTTCGCTTCTTCCAACCGTTCGATTTTCGCATGAAAACGCGTGGCGGCCATTTTGAGTACGCCTAATTCTGCCATCACTGATTTTGCCATTTTATCAGCGGCTTTGCTGCGTTTTGCAGAGAGTGCTTCCGCGAGTTGTTGATAAACCTCTTTAGCTTTACGTGCGATTTGCTGTTTTTCTGCCAGTAATTTTTCCTGCGAGTTAAGCGTAGAAAGCGAGGCTTTGATGCGGTCACGCAAGCCTGTGAGATCGCTCACACTACATTGGTTTTTACGCGCCGCCGCACGCAGTGCAAATAGGCGTTCTTCTACCTGCTCTAGTTTATGCGGATCGTAGCCGTAAGATTCTTTCACCTGCGTCAGCATCTGCACTGCCTCGCCCGATTCAATCTGTGCGCGCTCGAGCGTATCCACCACGGCTTGCAATTCTTCCACCTGCATTGCATCGGATCGCATCAGCATGCGCTGTGCATTATAGAGCGACGCTGCGCCTTTTAATTCGCGCAAGGCTTCCACCAGCAAACTGCCCAATTGCTCGGCTTTCATCAGCCTATTGCGCTCGTTGGAAAGCTCGTCTTCTTCCTCTGATTGCGGGTTGAGCTGCGAGAGTTCCTGCGCGACATGGCGCAGATATTCTTCCTCGCGCCGCGCTTCTTTTAGCTCGGCTTCTAAGGTTTCTAATGCGGTTTTGGCCTCCTGCCACTGGGCATAAGCTTTGCCCAGCTTTTGCACTTCCGCCCCCAGCGCTGCGGAGTCATCCAGCATCGTGCGTTGCCGCGAAAGATCAGTCAAATCGCGCTGCCCATGCTGCCCATGAATTTCGACCAATTGATCACCCAGTGTTTTGAGCAAATTCACACTCACAGGCTGATCATTCACCAAACAACGATTGCTGCCGCCTTCAGGCATCACAATACGCTTGAGCAAAAGCGTATTATCATCCACTAAAATACCCGCTTCCGTGAGCGTCTCACGCGTGGCGGAATTCAGCGTAAATTCTGCGGTGATGCTGGCAGGCTTGCTCGTATCGCGCAACACCGCACCCGAAAGCCGCCCCCCCAATACCAACCCCAGCGCATCCAGCAAAATCGATTTACCCGCGCCCGTTTCTCCCGTCAGCACACAAAGCCCAGCACCAAAATCCAGCTGGCACTGCTCTATCAAAACAAAATTGGTGATGTGGAGGTGGCGAAGCATATCCTGCTTATAACACCCCGCTTAGCCAGCCTTCTTTTTTAGAAGAATCTTTTTTTGAATCATGGGGTTTTAACAGCGCGTAGCTCCCTTTATACCATGGGCTATTGGGGAAATTTTCACCAAGCACTGCGGCATATTTTTGTGCTTCGACAGTCACGCCCATTTTTAAATAGACTTCCACCATGCGGTGGAGTGCTTCGGGGGTGTGGCTCGTAGTTTGATATTCGTCAATCACTTTGGTGAAGCGTTTGGCTGCGGCAGCATATTCTTTTCGCTTCATATAATAGCGTCCGACTTCCATCTCTTTACCCGCCAAATGATCCACGGTGAGATCGCGCTTGATGGTCGCATCCCGCGCATAATCGCTATCGGGATAACGACGGATTACTTCCTGCAGCGCGTCCAATGCACCCGCTGTCATCGACTGATCGCGCCCCACATCGGTAATTTGTTCGTAGCTGCACAGCGCGATGAGATAATAGGCATAAGGTGTACGCTCATCACCAGGATAGAGACGCACAAATCTGTCTAAAATCACTAATGCCTCATCGTAACTTTGGATTTTATAATTGGCATAGGCATTCATCACCTGTGCACGCTTTGCCCATTGGGAATAAGGATGTTGACGTTCAACTTCTTCAAACGCTTTCTTTGCCGATTTATAGTCCTGCGACTGAATGAGCTCCATTGCGTCGTTATACAGTGTTTCGACAGGCTGCGTTTCCAGCGATTTCGCCAGTTCTGCCGCTTCATCTTCGTCGCTGCTACAGGCTGCAGTGAGCAACAATAATGTTGTTACAAGATAGATTTTAAGTAAGTGCTTCATGTCTGCTGGTATAGCAGCTAGAAACCCGCTTGAAAAGCGTGGTTTATGTACCTTTATGTCCTGTAAATTCATCGCTGAATTTACTCACACAAACCCTTATGAGCGGTGCCTATAATTTCCGCACATCTGCTAATTTTCCCCTAATCGCGGCGGCGGCGGCCATTGCAGGACTCATCAGATGGGTGCGGCCACCACGACCCTGACGGCCTTCGAAGTTGCGGTTAGAGGTGCTGGCGCAGCGTTCGCCTGCATCGAGTTTATCGTTATTCATCGCCAGACACATCGAGCATCCCGCCTCACGCCACTCGAACCCAGCGGCGGTGAAGATTGTATGCAGGCCTTCTGATTCGGCCTGCTCTTTGACGAGGCCAGAACCTGGAACAATCATCGCCAGCTTGATGTTGGAAGCGACTTTTTGGCCTTCG
>JBILIE010000192.1:0-3594 GCA_044350115.1 Rickettsiales bacterium | reverse complement strand
CGGATTCTCTCGCTGTATTCAGTAAAAACCCTTGCGGGCTACGGGGGCATTTTATCTCGCTAATAATTATTTCACCTACGAAAATATGATGGGCAATAAAGCGGAATTCGAAAAAGAGAAAAATCCGCTCTATAAAAACATGTATCTGTTTCGTGGTGCAACATTGGGCACCTATTTGTTCAGCAATGTGACGCTGATGGGTACTGCCACCGGCGCGCAAGGCGTGGACGAACCTACCGAAGCTGCCAAGAAAAGTATTCTGGAAAGCACAGCCAAAGTGATTTTGGCGCAATCGCCTGCGGATCAGGAGAAGCTCATCAACGATACCGCCGATTATCTCACCCATCAGCGCGAGCTTGGCTTTTCGCGCCATACTAAGCGTCATGTGGTTGAAATGATCACCGCTAATTTACAGCAATACGCCCAAGTTCCCGCCAAAGATGAAAGCTGGGTCGCCCGCACGGATGCGGAAGCGCTGCCCAGCGAAGGCAAAAGTATTTAGCCGCCATAATCATGCAGCTTCTTGCCAAAAGCCTTGAGCCAGTCGCGGGATTTACGCCAGTTTGGGTCGAGCTGTTCCACCACTTTCCAAAAGGCGGGCGAGTGATCAAAATGAGCCAGATGCGCCACTTCATGCACAATCACATAGCGTGCTACTTCGGCAGGGGCAAAGGCAAGCCGCCAGCTTAAACTGATGCTGCGGCGTTTGCTGCAACTGCCCCAGCGGCTTTTGGTGTCGCGCAACGTGACCGATGACGGACGCTGCCCAATCTGCGCCGCGACCTCCACCGCTATCTCCGAAAAACGCAGACGCGCCTCTTTTTTGATCCACTCTTCCACGCGGCGGGGGAAGGTAGAAGCATCTCTGCCCAATACTAACATGGTTGGGGAATTCTCCCCAAACCCTACGCTTTGCGCCTCGCTTTGCTCGGTTGGAGCTTCATATCGCGTTAGGTAGCTTATGCCTTTATGTTCAGGCTCATGCTTCAGCACACATTCCTGCCCAAATAATAACACGCTCACCTCAGGCAAAAGCGGGGTTGTTTCGCGTGCGGAATGTTTGCTGATCTGCCGTGCGATCCATGCCTGTTGCTCGGCCACAAAGGCCATCCCCGTTTTTTCAGAAACGCGCTTGGGTAGGGTCAACTCCAACGATGCACCATCAGAGGCCAGCCGCAGAATCATCCGCCTTGCGCGGGCATGGCGTAGAATTTTGATGGGCATCGGATGCAGAGCATGGGACATGTGAAGTATTATAGAGAATTGGGATAAAAACACCATGCCTCTTGCCATCTGCCCCCTAGCTGTGGCCTAATACGCGCCATGTTTATCCCCCACGAATTTATCCAGCGCCTGCGTGAGACGGTTTCGGTGTCCGAAATCGTGGGTAAGCGCGTGCCGCTCAAGCGCAAGGGGCGAGAATGGGAGGCCTGTTGCCCCTTCCATCAGGAAAAATCACCATCGTTTTTTGTCAATGATGTGAAGGGCTTTTATCATTGCTTTGGCTGCGGCGCGCATGGCGATGCGATTAAATTTTTGACTGATTATGAAAAGCTCTCTTACCCCGAAGCAATCCAAACCTTAGCGCAGGAAGTGGGCCTCCAGGTGCCGCAAGCCACGCCCGAACAACAGCGGCGGGAGCAGCAACGCCAGACGCTGGAAGGCGTGCTGGAGCAAGCAACGCTATGGTTCAGCCAGCAGCTTCAACTCAGCAGTGGCGCCGAAGCGCGGGATTATCTGGCGCGGCGCGGCCTCAGCCTTGAAACGCAAAAGCAGTTTCGTTTGGGTTATGCCCCCGATAGCCGCAACGGGCTGCGTGATCATCTGCTAAAACTCGGTGCCACTGAACGGCAATTGATAGACACGGGATTGGTCATCAAATCTGACACAGGCGTTACCTATGACAGGTTCAGAGGCCGTGTAATTTTCCCCATCCTCGACTCCCAAAATAACGTCATCGCTTTTGGTGGGCGGTTGTTGGCGAAGGACGAGAAAGCCGCGAAATACCTCAATTCACCGGAAACGGAACTTTTCCATAAAGGCCAAGTGCTGTATAATTGGCGGCAGGCGCGGGCAGCGACGGATGAGAAAAAGCCATTGCTGGTGGTTGAGGGCTATATGGATGCCATCGCGCTGGCACAATATGGCTTTGCTGAAGCGGTGGCACCTTTGGGAACCGCGCTGACGGAAGATCATTTGCGTAAACTCTGGCAAGCCTGTGATACGCCGATTTTATGCCTCGACGGTGATAATGCGGGGCAAAAAGCCATGTGGCGAGCGGCAGAGCTGGCATTACCGCTGCTGACTCCAGGCAAATCTTTGCAGTTTTGTATTCTGCCACGCGGGGAAGATCCCGATGATTTCCTCCGCAATCACGGGGCAGAGGCACTGCGCGCACTGGTCAAAACCGCGCAGCCACTCTCGCGGGTGATGGTGGAATATACGCGCCGCCAAACGGGGGAAGACACGCCCGAGCAGAAAGCCAAGCTGGAAGCCGCGCTGGAAGCGCTCGCCAAGCGTATCGCGCATCCTTCATTGCAGCAGCATTTTCGTAGTTATTTCCGCCAGCAGCTCTGGCCGAAGAAGAAAGCCCCCCGTGTTACCGCCCAGCAAGTGACGAAACTGGCCACCGTCGATGGGCGCAAACAAGGCATTATCACGCTGGAACGGCAGATGATGCGGCTGATACTCTCAAAGCCGCAATTGCTCGAGACAGCGAGTGTGGAAGACGGCCTTGGCCATTTGCATTTGCACGATGCCCAGTGCCGCGAAGTGCAACAATGGCTCATCAGCGGCGCAGGTCAGTGGCCGGAAACCGCCATGTTGCTGCGGGACGATAAAACCATCACCCTCCCCAAATCCGCCAAAGATCAACCGTTGCAAGCATGGCAACAAATGCTCGACGGCTATACTCTGGTGCAAATTCAAAACGATCTCGCCCAGCTCAAACAGGAAATGCTCGCCGAATGGTCAGAAACCAAGCAACAACGTGTTCAGGAATTGCAGGGGCAGATCACCGAATTGCAAAACAAACAATTTGGATAGTTGGCTTTTTGAACAAAAAAACGCGCCCCTGTTGCCAGAGGCGCGCTTTTCTTTAGCATAAAACGAGGTTATTTCGCTTTATGGCATTGCGAGCCAGCGGCAGCGCTGTGGTCGCATTTGCAGTCCGCACCGCAATCTTTGCAGCATTGCGCGGTGCAGCCACATTTTTCGCAATGACAGTTAGGCATATTGCCGCCTTGCAGGGCGCAAGCGACGGCCATCAACGCGATCAGCATTGTTCCAAGTAATTTTTTCATAAAGAATATCCTTAAAATAGAATGGTTAAATCAATTGGTTGTAGCGCCATTATATTTTTCGCGGAGGAGGGTCTGCCAAATCGGCTTCACGCAATGTTGCTGTCCATAGCATTGTATTTTCAGGTGTTATCGTAGCGTGGATAGTTATTTTCGGTGGCAGGGGTAGCACGCCCGCCATGGCAGGGCAGCATTTGCATAATAACCCTTTGCCACAACATAAATGCAGGGCAGGGGTTTGTTTCTCTGCTTTTTCCGCCTGTTCATGGCAGGGGGAAGCCGCCTCTTTTTCCTG
>JBILIE010000191.1:0-3605 GCA_044350115.1 Rickettsiales bacterium | reverse complement strand
CTATTATTCTTCGCCACTAATGGGCGCTGCTATACAATTTCAGGCGATAAAATCCCCCGCGGGCGTGGGCATGGCGAGCCGATTCGTTTGATGATTGATCTTGAAAATGATCAGGAAATTATCGGCGTAAGCGTGTTTGAAGCGGGACAAAAGTTCCTGATCGCTTCCAGCATCGGCAAAGGCTTTATCGTCCCTGCCGACGACCTCGTCGCACAGACCAAAAATGGCCGCAATGTGATGAATGTTCCCGACAAACATCATGCCAATGTCTTCCGTTTACTGCCTGAAGATGCAACGCATATTGCCTGTATTGGCACCAGCCGCAAACTGCTCATCTTCCCGATGGATCAGATGGTGGAAATGAAAAAAGGCCAAGGCGTGACGCTGCAAAAATTCAAAGACGGAAAACTGACGGATGCGATCGCGTTTAATATCGCAAATGGCCTTAGCTGGCCACAAGGCGATAACCGCACCCGCACAGAGGGGGATGTCACCCCATGGCTCGGCAACCGCGCGGGTCAAGGCAAACTACCGCCACAGGGTTTCCCCAAAAACAACCGGTTTGATTAAAATAGAATGACTGCCCAAACTAATCCGACAAGCACCAGTGCCACAAACACGGCTGCGCTGCCAATGTCTTTGGCTTTGCCTGAAAGTTCGTGATGCTCCGTGCCCACGCGATCCACCAGCGCCTCGATCGCAGAATTGAGCAATTCAACGATCAATACCAAAAACACACTCGCAATCAGCAGTGCCCGCTCTGCACGCGAAACTTCTATCCAAAAGGCAATGGGAAGCATTATTATCGCTAAAGCCAATTCTTGCCTAAACGCCGCCTCACTTGCAAAACAAGCGCGCAGACCTGCCAGAGAATAGCCAAAAGCCTTGATAATTCTGATTATTCCTATATTTTTTTGTGGTGTCATCGCTCTCCTTTAGCATACCGCCCCCCCCTCACACCACTGCAATCTTCACAAAACCTTAACAATTCTCCTTGCACAGCTGTGCTATAAAGAAAGGGTAAGAAACCTTGTTCCGCTGAAGGGAAGCGCATGACGACTGAAGTAAAAAAGAGCAGCCAGACCTCTGAACCTGCAGTGCAGGAAGAGCAAGCCCTCGCGCCTATTCAGAAGGATGCCGCCACCATGCCCAGAACCATGGGCGAGAAGGCTGTTGGTTGGCTCAACGAAGTCGGCATTAATTGGTTTGCGAATGTGGGTATTTCTCTCGTACTTACGAAATTTTATAATGAAAAAATTACCAAAAAAGAGAGCGTGAAGACCTTTTTCAACGACTGGGCAGAAAAATCAGTTGGCAAAGCTAAGTCCAACCAACAAGAAGATTTGCAAGAACATGCTGTTGCAGTATTCAATGCTAAACGCGTGAAAATGGATATTGCGGAAACAATTTTCATGTGCATTTCCGGCACTGCCTTGATGTTTCCTTACAAGGCAATCAAAGACAATGCTCAAAAACTGTCTTACCAATTTGATCGAAAATTTGAACAATGGGGATGGCAGAAAAAAGGCACTGCAGAAGCCAAAGCCGCTGCGCGTGGTGAGTCCATGGATCATCCTACCGAGAACAAAGTTTCTTGGGGGGATTTACTGATTTCACGTGCTACCAGCATTGCGGTGGCTATTTTTGCAGGCACTGTTTTAGAAAAGCATGCAACAGGTGATTGGTTCTCTAAAATCCATTCCAAAGCAGCGGATAAAGTTGAACCCGATATTACATTTACTGATGATACAAAAACGCAAGTGAAGGATATTAAAGATATCGTCCATAGTCGCGGTCAGAATTTTAAGCATCTCTCGCTCAAAGCAGGGCGATCTCTGGCTAATTCTCTGAAAGACACTTGGTTTGGCAAATGGCGAAACATTACTGCAACTGATGATGATCTTATTGCAAAGCCTTCGAATACAGAAGATTTCACTCGCCTAATTATCAAAGAAGCAACGCTAACAGCGGTACTCGCAGCAACGATGCCAGTGGTTCTTGACGCGCTTGACTGGATGCGTGGCAAAAAGAAAAATGTTTCCCCTTCTGCAACCATCACTACCCACACCCAAATCAAAGCCGACATCACTATCGACAGCAAATCGACTGCGGGTGCCGCGAAAACGGCAGAGAAAGAACTGGTGAAAGAAGCACTAATCGATATTGCGGAACAACCCAAAGTATTGAAACACACCGACCGCACTGCACAAAAACCTCATTCTGATATCCTCCCGCGTAAAGAGCAGTCGGTGGATACGATGGCAATGGCAGGAGGCGTTTGATGGCAACTGAAATGGAAACACAAAAAACCACAGCGCCAGAGCTTGCACCGATTGCTACCGAGCAAAAGAAAACGCATGGCGAGAAACGTTTCGATCAACTCAACTGGATTGTAGGTTATGTGGTCACCTTTGTGGCGACGATTATTCCTGCCTATTACTTCCGCGATAGCAGCAAAACCTCATGGTTTGATAAAGACAAATCATGGCGGGAATGGACTAAAGATAAAAAAGGAGAACTTGCCAATACTTGGTTCAAAAGTTTTGAGAAAAATAAAACCTTTAATCATGAAGCCGTTGCTGATATTTTTGTAAGCACTACTGCCACTTTCGCAGGCGGCTTTATTGTACTCCCCGTTATTAAATGGATGGAGAATAATAAGCAAAAGATCGTTCATTACTTTAATGAAAAAAAAGGAGATGATTCAGAAATTGCTGCGGGTGATGAAAACACAGAGAACCATAAGTCACCTTCTTGGGGCGCTCTGCTCAAAGGCCGCTTAGGCAGCTTCGCTATTGTGTTTACTTCTTTTATGGTACTTCACGGTTTTTTTCCGAAACCCATGGATAGCATCACTAAGTTTGGTGAAGATACTGCTGTTTCGATTGGTCGTAAAATTACTGGCAAAGATCTGGGTGATCCGAACACCCCTAAAACATGGGCTTATCGTCTTAATCGCGGCGGCAATCTCACTATTTTTGACTCCGTTGCGACTGCTGCTTCTATCACACTCACGCTTGCAATTTCAAAACTAAAGGGAACAAAAGAAGATAAATCCACTCCCTCCGCTCCCCCCATCACCATCGCCACTAACACGCGGGATGACGCTCCCATACCCGATGCTGCGCCACCATCTGACAAAAAACATACCGCAGAAATTCAGCCCAAAGAAAAGCCGCAATCACGAGCAGATTATCGCGATGAGCATGAAAAAGAAAAAGCCATGGCGGCTAATGGCGCAGCGATGGCACCTGCCTAAAAATGCTTGAGGCCATGCTTCAGGTAGAGATACCCCGTCTGCACCGTTAGCAAGGCTGACCCCCAGAGCAATATCATCCCTAACAGCTCTCCCATCGGAAA
The DNA here is from genome assembly GCA_044350115.1 of Rickettsiales bacterium. GTDB lineage: Bacteria > Pseudomonadota > Alphaproteobacteria > Rickettsiales > JALZUV01 > JBILIE01. Next base: position 245 of record JBILIE010000191.1, on the reverse strand, counting down.
AACATTGCCCAATAACAGCCAGAATAACGCGCCCATTTGCAGCCCCGTTTTCCATTTTGCAAGGGTGGTCACCGGCACATTCACCTGCATCTCTGCCAAATGCTCGCGCAAGCCAGAAACCAAAATCTCACGGCACATAATCGCAATCGCAGGCAGGCAATGAATGCCCGTAATTTGATTGCGATCCACCAGCACAATAATCACTGCTGCCACGAGCAACTTATCCGCAATCGGATCCAAAAAGC
>JBILIE010000022.1:0-11086 GCA_044350115.1 Rickettsiales bacterium | reverse complement strand
TTTATTACACTACCGCTAGAGCTGGAAAATGCCATCATTGAGCGCGCTGATCTAGAAAAAGCCGCGAGTGATATTGGCATTGCGGCAGAAAATATGGCGGTGCTTTTAATTGTGTCCGTACATCGCACCCCCAGCGAAGTAAAATTATCCGTTAATGCACGTGCTCCTATCCTCATCGATGTCACCAATCGCTACTGCATGCAGTATGTGTTCCAGCACAGTCGCTATAAGGTGCAGCATTTGCTCGAAATGGCACAAGGCAACGCATAAATGGCCAGTTCTTCTGTTGCAGTTCAATTTGCCCAAGCGCGGGATCATTTTGAAAAAGGTGAGATGCAGCCTGCGGTGGCCATTTGCCAGCAAATCCTTCAGACAGAGGAAAGTTTCTCCCCTGCCTATGCGTTGATGAGCGAGCTGTGGTATCAAATTGGCAATATTGAAAGTGCCGAGAAATTTCTGGGACTGGCACAAAAATTTGATGACCGCAACGTGGGATACATCCTGCGGAAAGCGCAAATGCTTGGCATTCAGGAACACTGGGCAGAAGCGGATCAGGAAATTTCTCGCGCGATGATGATTGATCCTCATTATGCGCCTACTTACACTCTCATGGGCGATGCAAAGGTTAATACACAACAATATACCGAAGCCATGCATTTTTACGAAAAATCCATGGCACTGGAAGACAGCGCTGAAATCCGCGAACGCATTGCACATTGCTATGTCGTGCAAAACCAGTTTTCTCAGGCGCGAGAGGCGCTCGCAGAACTCACTGCACGCTACCCTGCTTCTGCACAACCGTGGTTGCTGTTGGGTGATTTGCAGAGAAATAATCAGCAATTTGACGAAGCAGACCATAGCTACGATCAGGCCATCAAATATAACGCTTCCGCCTGCGAAGCATGGATCGGCAAAGGGTTAATTGCTCACGAACGCAAAGACGAAAAACTCGCCCCTATTTGCTTTGATAAAGCTATTGATGCCAACCCCAACAACCCCCGCACTTATTATCTTTTAGGCGGTATTCTGTTGGATCGTAAAAACTACGAAGCGGCGTTAAAATTCTTACATAAAGCTCTTGAGTTAAAACCCAATTTTGTCGATGCTCGCCGCAAACTTGCTATCACCCTTTTTAGTATGCGTAAAAAAGAGGAAACGCTGGAGCAAATCGAGCTTGTTTTGCAGCATGATCCTCATGACGAGAAATTATTGTTTATACGATCCACTTTGCTGGGTGAGCATGTTGAAACGGCGCCCCACCAGCATGTGAGCGAATTATTCGATGTTTATGCTGATAATTTTGATGATCATCTGGTGAAAATTCTGGAATATAAAACTCCCACTTTTATCAAAGAACTATTCTTTAAGGTGTTGCAGGAAACAGGCAATACTCGCACCGATTTTTCTTTGCTCGACATTGGGTGCGGAACAGGACTTGCGGCTGAAGCATTAAAAGACATTACAGACTATCGTGTTGGTGTGGATCTTTCGCCTAAAATGGTGGAAACAGCGCGGGCAAAAAATCTATATCAAGAACTTGCGGCGGAAGATGCGCTTGGTTTTATTGCCAGAAGTGAGCGCTTATTTGACGTGATGGTCGCGGCAGATGTGCTGGTGTATATCGGCAATCCCGCACCGCTCTTCAAAGAAGCCTATGCAAAATTATCGCCCCAAGGCTATCTCATTTTCTCTACTGAAAATGGGGATGACGTTGCTCCCTTCGGTTTGCGCTCCAGCGCACGCTTTGCTCATGCAAAAAATGCAGTGATCGAAGCAGGCGCGCAATTTGGATTTACACTGGCTGCACACATGGCTTCCATGATTCGTACAGAATCGAAAAACCCAATTCAGGGTGATATTTTTGTCTTTCAACGCTAACCATGGAAAAAAGCCTGCAACGCACTTCTTTTCTGCAAGCATTTAGTTGCCTTGGCGATAAATGCGAGGATACCTGCTGCAAAGGCTGGGGAATGCAGGTGGATGCAGCGACCGTCACCCGCTATTGTCAGGGTGCGCCTGAATTGGTGGCCGACATATCTACAGGCGAAGCCGAGCATATCATGCGCCGCGATCCCGAAACTGATTACTGCGTAAAATTTGATAATGGTTGGTGTGGTATTCACAAAAAATATGGCTCCGATTTTCTGGGCGATGCCTGCCACTTTTTTCCCCGCATCACGCGGCAGCTCGGCGACACCATTTTGCAAACTGCCAGTTTAAGCTGCCCTGAGATCGTACGCCTTGTATTGCACACCGACCACGCTTTTGATTATGAAACATCCACAACTGACCGCCTCCCTACCACCCTCAAAAACTATGCACCTGAGCCACTAACATCAGAAGAAGCAATCGCAACGCATCACGCTTTTGTTGCAGCGGCAGATGACACTACTGCAACAGCCGAACATATTATTTGCCGTATGCATAGCGTCACAGAATCGATGAAGTTTTTTGAGGTGAATACCTGGCCTTCTGCCATTCATTTTTATCTTAGAAATGCAGAATCACGCTTACCCAAAACACAGGTAAATACAACCGACCCTTTTAATATACTCTATGCGCTAGACGGCCTCATGCATGCCGCAACAAAAAGCAAGCGCCCGCGCTTGGAACAAATCGTGACCGATATGGAACAAGCACTGGCGATCACTTTACCCACAGAGCAAGGCCAGCCCTTTAATATCTCGCCTGAAAGCTTAGACCGTGCAGCAAAAATGCATGAACTTTGGCAACAACATTCCTCCGCATTGCAACCTTCGTTACGTCGTTGGTTGCAGGCACAGCTTTCTGTAGCGTTTTTTCCTTATGCAGGGTTTGGTGATACTTTATCCAATCGCATGGCCATTATTGGCGTGCGTCTTGCCACTCTTAAACTCGCGCTCATGGCTGAACTTCAGCTTCGCAATACGATAAGCGAAGATGCATTTACTCGCATTGTGCAGAGCCTTGCACGGTTTATGGATCACCTTGCCGATCCCACTTTCTCGCTTAAAATTTACAGAGAAACAGAATGGCTCCAGCCCGCACGTTTGCGCGGACTGCTTGGTGACCACTAAATTATTTTTTTGCCCCCTCTTTAGTTTGGTTGAGAGATTACAATTGGTTATATCAATCACTAAAACTAGTGACAAACATTTCCGACTATGCCATATTTTGTGTTACGGGGAGTTAACGAAATTTTAATAAAGTTTCGATAATCTTTGGATACGTGACCGGAGTGGTCACTAACATCAGTGAGCAGTAGCTCCAATAAACTTAACAATCCAAGTAGGAGAACTAAAATGGGCAATTCCATTAATACCAACATGGCTGCGTTTTATGCGCAGGGAAACATCAACAAAGCATCATCTAACGCTTCAAGCTCGATCGCTCGCCTTTCCAGCGGCAATCGCATCGTAAAAGCATCGGACGACGTAGCGGCACTATCAGTGGGTACTTCTCTTCGTACGCAAGTAAACACGCTTCGTACTGCACTTACCAACGCTAACCAAGGCACTAGCCTACTACAAGTAGCAGATGGCGCAATGGCTCAGGTTGTTGATATTTTGCAACGTCAGAAATCTATTGCTACTCAAGCAAGCTCTGGCTCACTAACTTCGACAGAGCGCGGCTTCCTTAACCAAGAGTTTCAAGCGCTTACTGCACAGATTGACCAAATCTCTACCAGCACCAACTTCAACGGTGTGAACTTGCTTGGTGGCGGTATGGGCAGCAAATTGCGCTTGATGAACACCGACGCTCTGGCAGCGGCATTTGATCCTACTGCAGGTACAATCAACGCAACTCCTTCTGTTGCTGTTGCTTCTGTCGTAGCGATTGAAGCTTACGACTACACCGACCCAGCAGTAGATAAACGTCTGGCAACAGGCGGTATTGGTACTCTTGATATCACTGACTCTCTCGGTGCTATCTTGGCAGGTGCTCAATACGACAACGTAAATAGCTCGCTCGGCGGAAAATTTACAAAGTTTGATATTACAGACGTAGTCTATGGTGTTGCAGCAAAAATTTCTGCAACTATTGGTGGTGTGACTTATTCTGGCACTGTAGCAAATGGTGGCGCTACTGCTATTTTAGGCAACGGCAATACCTACCTCAAGCTCGACATTGCTGGCGCGGATGATTTTACCGATGCAGCTACAGTAGAGGGCTCTAAAGGTGTGTTGGCAGAAGGTTTTGCTCGCACAACCATTATGCGCACCAGCTTAGTTCAAGGTGTTGATTTCAGTGGCACTAAAATGTCAGACGTTAAAGGTCTGGCAGCCTCTGGTATTGCAAGTGTTCGCCTGAGTGACCCCACTCGCGCAGATATTCGCAACTTCCGCTACGCTGGTAACCAAGGTGCTGTCGATACCAGCATTCTCGCTGTAGATATCAACGGCTCGACTTTTGTTTCAAATGGCGTGGCCGATCTGATTGACGGTGCTAACACCCTTATCACTTTTGAAGACGGTACAGGTCAGGCTATGACCATCGACATTACCGGATTCAATAATGCGGGTGCGGGTGGTGGTACTCTTACCAGTCAGTTTACTAACATTCGTACGAATGAAGTAGACCGTGATGGGCTTCTTAACTCACTCAATATCGCATTTTCTAAAGCGGGTGGGGGTATAAGCTTTGGCGTTGGCTCTACTGCAGCGGATAAAATCGATGTTTCGATTAAATCTGCAGGTTCTGTCAACCTCTTTGCAGGTCAAAGCCTGAATGTGAATACGGCGGCAGATGCAAACAATGCTCAAACGGCGCTTGATGCGGCACTTAAAACCGCAACTGCAATTCGTGCGGATATTGGTGGTTTGCAATCTCGCTTCAACTTCACTTCGTCGAACCTTGAAAGCTCGGTGCAGAACCAAGATGCTGCTCGTGCTACATTGCTCGATACCGACGTGGCGGCAGAATCAACCTCATTTGCAACTTCTCAGGTGCAGCTGCAGGCTGGTATCTCGGTACTCGCTCAGGCCAACCTGCTGACGCAGAACCTGCTGAAACTGATTGGTTAATCGGTGACGCACTAAACTAAGGACGGGTGGGAGCCTTAAAACTCCCACCCTACTTAGCCCTCGAAATAGAATAATGGAGATTTATTATGGAACTTAATGCAGTTAAACAGGCCGCAACTCCTGCTCCTACATTCACTGCCCCTAAACGTGCAGAAGCCGCCAGAGAAGTGGTTCAGCCACAAGCCGTGAATGCTGAAGTGGATTCCGTGGTAAGTGACCAACAAGTGAAAGACCTTTCACAAGTTGAAAAACAACGCTTAGATACCGTCGTTAAAGGCGCACAAGCGATGAAAAGCACGATTGGTGGTGCAACTGGCATGACCTTTAGTATTTTCAAAGATGTTAATGGACAGTTCATTACCCGTTTTACTAATAAAACAACGGGCGCAGTCACTTACGTGCCAGAGCCTAATGTGCTCAATTTTGCCGAGACCTCCGCATCTTCTTCTTTGCTTGCGGTAGACGCTTGAATTATTTGTGGAGGGGTTCAATCCCTCCACATACTTTCTGGGTTTTTTATTGGTATAAGTTACGGTTGGCATAGTTCTTGCTAATTTCTTCTGGTATCTTTTTTTAAGTTTATAAATTAAAAACAACGAGATTTCATATGGGCGAGATTAGATTAGGTAATACTTTTAGTGCTGGCGGACGCACGGTGATCGGTGGCTCCAACACAGGGTTTGATACTAAAGCGCTGGTTGACGGCCTCGTGCAGGCCAAGAGATTGCCCGCAGTTCAGCTGGAAAAAAAGATTGAAGCCAATGCAGCCAAGCAAACCGCATATAGTGAATTATCAACGCTACTAGACAACTTTAAAAAAGCCTCCAATTTTTTGCGTAACCCTCCGGGGGTGAATAATGATTCTGAAAATATCTTTCAATATCGTAACAGTTCGCTTTCAACCAATACAGGGATAGCCGCCTCAAACTACCTTGATTCCACTGTGTCTCCTGGGGCAGACCTCAGCACTTATGCTATTACGGTCAACAACCTTGCCACTTATAACATCAAAACAACCAATACTTTTGCACTCGCAAACGTCAATACTGCCGTTGTAGGCCCCACTTCCGAATTTAAGAGTGGTCTTCTTAGCCTTGGGGCATCGGGCACTACTGTTTCTCTTGCTGATGGCGATACGCTCCAAAATGTGATCGATAAAATTAACGCAAAAACCAGCACCACCAAAGTGCAGGCAACGGCTATTCAGGTTTCTGCGGGGAACTTTCGTTTGCAATTAAAAACAACGGAAACAGGGGCTGCAAACAATTATGCCACCCCTGGTGCAGCAATGTTTCCCAATGGTTTCGCTATTGATCAAAGTGCGCTTGACGCAAGTATTGTCGTCGATGGCAGCACCATCACCAGCGCCTCCAACACTATTTCTAATGCCATTAGCAATGTTACCTTTACCGTCAAACAGCCTACACCAGTAGGCGTAACAGTCGGGTTGGAAGTAGAAGCGGATACCGAAATTGCCAAAACCGCAATTTTGAATTTTGTGGATGCGTATAATAATCTGAAATACTTTAACTCGAAACAAACAGAAATTGGCGACGATGGCCTTGCGCTTGAAACTGCTGTGCTTAAAAACTCGCAGGCTCTGCGCTCTACTCTTTCCAGCGTCGTCAACGAAATGTCGTCTCTGGTTTCAGGGTTAAGCAGCCCGAACACCCTCGCTGCGATCGGCATTACTTTTACTGACTTTGAAGGCGATGAAGAAATTCCCTATACCCGCAATACACTTGTGGTTGATGAAGATGTTTTGGACAGCAAGCTCGCTTCCAATTTTAGTGCCGTACGCAAGATTTTCGAATTCGACTTCAACTCCACTAATAGTGACGTGCAAATTTTTAGCCGCAACAATTCCTTAGATGTTTCTACTTTTAGCTTAGATATCAATCGCACTGCGGGAACTTACGAAGCTACCTATCTTGATAACGGCGTCATAACAACGGTGAGCCTCACTGGCACTGCCATTTCGGGGGGCGGCTTATTGCTTAAGGGCAATACAGGCACAAAGCTCGATGGCCTCCAGATGATTTATAGTAACACTGCCGATATTGTCTCTGTGATCAACCTCTCTCAAGGTATCAGCGACCGGATTTATAATACGTTAGAGAACGTCACCAATCTCACTACTGGCAGCATGACAATTGAACGCCAAAGCACTTTTGACGAAGATAAACGCTCAAATACCGAAATCACTCGTCTGGATGAGTTAATTGAGAAATATCGTCAGCAATTACTTGAAAAATTCAGTACATTGGAAAGCGCACTTGGCAGAATCAATTCAATTCTTAATAGCCTTGACGCAAATACTAATGCACGAAACAATGCCTAAGACTATAATTGTGGAATCGAGGAGAGAGTACTAACATGATTTTTGACCGCTCAACACAATATCAAGCCTATAATATAGCAACTCAGACCGTGCCTAAAACGCGGCAGATTGTTATGCTTTACGATGGCGCTATTCGGTTCATGCAGCAAGCCAAGGATGCTATTGCTGAAAAACGGATTGAAGATCGTTTTAACTTGCTGGTACGCGCTGGTGAAATAGTGGTGAGCCTGCAAAACAGCCTCGATCATGAAAACGGTGGCGAAATTGCACGCATTCTGCATGATTATTATTCATCCATCGATATGCGTATCCTTTCCATTCATCGCACCTGCAGCTTAGAAACCTGCGACCGTGTGATTGCAGAACTCAAAGAAATGCGCAATGCGTGGCATCAGATTGATAGCACCCCTGCACAGGCTGTGAAGATCAATGCAGCGACCATGCCAGTAGAAATTAACGAAGTGACCCCAGCCTCTCCAACTGCGACCATCAACAGCTCAGAGTCTAAAGGTTCGCTTCAGGTTTCTGCTTAATCTGTTTTTTCTTCACAATATGTGCGACTATTGCGGCACCAATGAGCTTACTGCAGATTGACGCTAATATAGACCAACCTGTCAGCACTCCTGGCACCACCATATTCGCGCCATAGAGAAAAAGAAAACTATCAATCGGCGCACTAAAAATGCTGGAAAGCATAATGCGCTGATGCAATGGGCGGCGGCTGGTGGAATAGACTACCCAATCGACTATCTCGCTCGTTGCAAAAGCCAACGCACTGACAATGGCAATTTGTGGGGGTGCCAGCACAAAAGAAAGCGCCCCCCCTATCACAAGCAATAGCAATACTTTATTGCCGATTTCCTGCTGTGCAAAATCACGAGAAACTAATACCAGACCCGTAATAATGGTAAAAGGAGTCCATGTGCCGCCATCAGGCAAAGGCATCACTGGTGCCCAGCTAAACAACCAATTCACAAAAGGGATAAGCAACAAATAGATTGCCGAGAATTTATAAAAACGATACCCGTGAGCAAGCCTTTTGAACATGCAATATTTAAAACTCAAACAATGCTCAAATGCAAGTAATGTTAAGCCTCTAGAGGCGTTGGCACAGATAAATCTTCTGTCACCGCTTGCGTTTCCGCCTCAGGAGTAAGCTGCGCGAAAGCGGCACCATCGTCCAGCATTCCACAGCGTAGAACGCTCATATTTTTTAACGCATAACGTGAGATTTTGAACGGTTTGGTGATTTCACTACGCGTCATCGCATCATAGGCCGAATCAGCCTCCACCTCTTTAAATTCACTGGGTGAGTGATAGACATGATAAAGATTACCCAATTGACGCAATTCACGGCGGTCTAATACAAGCGGCACAAATTCGCTTTCATTTAAAATGCCTTCCATTTCATGCCTCCCAGAATATATTCCACTGCTGCGCTATTGCGTCGTAGCGGCAGCAAAATCGTGCGATACCGAACATCCATTTGCTTAGCATTAATAAAAGATGATTCTTTTAAAAGCGGACGACGCGTTGCTACCACTTCCGAAAACTCATTCGCCAACGGTTCATGAAGTTTGCCTACGAGTCTCTCGCAAATTTCATGTCCAGTGAGATCGTCGCCATAAGCTTCGATAATTTCTTTCCCCATGTGCAGATATTGAAATTTATCCGCATCAATTTTTTGCACCAGAAAGCAATGCTCCCAAAGCTCGCCTAAATCCTGCGGGTCAATCTCTCCATCGCTAGGGATAATATCCTTCACGCATTTACTGAGCCAGTAATCTTGCAGCACTTCAGTGATACGTTGATGTTTGGTAGCTGTTTCCATTCTTCTACCCTACCCACGAATCTTCAATATTTGGTTAATTTTCTGCCAGAATATGCCCCGCCAGATACAAAGAACCGCATATAAGCACGATTCCCGTGGGAAGTGATTTGACCTTCTCCAGTGCGGCCTCCACAGAGTCTGCCGCCACCGCATCAAACCCTTGCTGCTGTGCGATCTGATCAATTTGTTGGGCTGAATAACAATGCTTTTCGTGTGGTATGGTCACACCATACACCTGCTGCACGCGCCCCTGCCAATGCTGCAAATAACCTACGAGATCTTTATTATTGAGCATCCCCAGTACCAGATAAATCGGCACATTCTGGGCGTTAGCCCAAGTGGCAATCGCTGCGGCAGCATGGGGATTATGTCCGCCATCTAAAAAAAGTTGCCACCCTTCAGGTAGTTGCTCGCGCCAATAACCACTTTTGAGTGGCTGTAATCGTGCTGCCCATTTTGCAGTTTTCAATCCTTCATTAATATGCGCTTGAGTGATTGCAAATCCTCGCAGCTGATTAACTACAGCGATCGCTATTGCTGCATTCGCCAATTGATGCTCTCCTACTAACACTGGCATGGCATGAGGCCATGATGTGGGAACCCCCACAGCGATAAAAGGAGAATCCATTTTTTGTGCTTTAGCGGCAATCACTGCCGCCGCTTCTGGCACTTGCAAACCCATTACCACAGGACAATTTAATTTGATAATCCCTGCTTTTTCGGCGGCTATTTTAGCAATCGAATTGCCCAGAAATTCTGCATGATCCATCCCAATCGGCGTAATCGCTACTACTGCGGGATTTGGGATGATATTAGTTGCATCCAGCCGCCCCCCCATCCCCGTCTCCAGCAAGATAATATCCGCAGGATGCGCTGCAAACGCCAGAAACGCCGCCGCCGTTGTCGCCTCAAAAAACGTCGCAGGATAGTCATTTTGCATTGCTAAAATGCGCTCTAATATCGGCGTCAAAACACCCGTTGAAATCTCCTCATCGTCCAATAAAATGCGTTCATTGAAACGTACCAGATGCGGCGAGATATAGGAATGCACACGATACCCCGCTGCTTTCAGTATCGCCCGCAAATAGGCAATGAGCGAGCCTTTCCCGTTTGTTCCCGCCACATGAATCACAGGTGGAAGTGAAAATTGTGGGTTACCCAATGCCGCCATCAGCCGCTCAATACGCTCAAGTGAAGGATCAATCACCTTCAATTGCGGATGCAGCAGCTTTTGCAACAGCGCATCTAATTCGGGGTTGGGATCAAACATCAAAATACTCTGCCACTTTCAGTGCTTGGGTGTGCAGCCCTACTGCATGGACGCGCAGATAATCCACCTTATTTCTCGCAAGATAAATCGAAGTCGCGACGGTTGCCCCATCACGATCCGCAGCGGTGGCGCTTGTCATCTCCGCAAAGCACGATTTGCGCGAATGCCCTACTAACAGCGGTAAATTAAGCACATTTAGCTCCCCAATCCGCCGTAAAATCTGCAAACTTTGTTCGGCGGTTTTGCCAAAACCAATCCCCGGATCGAGTATCACCTGATGTTCTTCCAACTGCATTTCTACCATTTTAGTCGCAAAAAATACGAGCAATTCTTCAATCACATCAGCCTCTGGCGCCAACACCATGCTCGGTTCTGCAGGAACGGTGAGCGAATGCATCAGCACATATTTTGCCTTCGGATAGGTGCGCATCAACTGCCAGATTTCGGGGCTTTCGCCGCCTGAAACATCGTTAATCCAATCCACTCCCAATGCGAGGGCTTTCGCCGCAGTGGGCGCATGGCGCGTATCAATGCTAAACTCAATACCGCGCTTCTGCCAGATTTCCAGCGCGGGTTTAATAATAGGTTCCAGCCGCTTCCATTCTTCCTCTGGAGATACAAATAACGCATTCGGACGAGTT
>JBILIE010000021.1:0-11184 GCA_044350115.1 Rickettsiales bacterium | reverse complement strand
GCATCGAGCGCGAGTTCGATATCTTCCGCCGTCGAGCGTGCTGCCTCGCAAAAATTCTGCCCTGTAATGGGCGTGAGATTGTCAAAATACTGGCCCTTGACGGGCTTCACCCACTGCCCGCCGATATAATTTTCGTAACGTTTTTTGAGCGATAATTTATCCTGAATTTGTGCAAGTAAGGCCGTCATAATGATGCTCCTGTCATGTTATTTCCAAATCGGTTTGCCGCTTGTGGGAATGCCGTAAGAATCCCATTTGCGGGTGACTTCGTCCACCACGGATTGATCCATGCGGATTTCATTGCCCCATTCGCGGGTGGTTTCGCCTTCCCATTTATTGGTCGCGTCTAGCCCTAATTTTCCGCCGAGGCCTGAGATGGGTGAGGCGAAATCGAGATAATCGATCGGGGTGTTTTCTACTAACATTGTATCGCGCACAGGGTCCATGCGGGTGCTAATCGCCCACATCACTTCTTTCCAATCGCGGCAGTTGATGTCGCCATCCACCACGATCACGAATTTGGTGTAAATAAATTGGCGCAGGAAGCTCCACACGCCCATCATGATACGGCGGCCATGACCGGCATAGGCCTTTTTGATGCTGACTACGGCGATGCGATAGGAGCAGCCTTCAGGCGGAAGCCAGAAATCGATAATCTCAGGGAATTGTTGCTGGATAAGAGGGATGAAAAGCTCGTTCAATGCTTCACCTAAAACAGCGGGTTCGTCAGGTGGTTTGCCGGTATAGGTGGAAAGATAAATCGGGTTCTTGCGATGCGTGATCGCGGTGACAGTGAAGATGGGAAATTTCTCGACGGAATTATAATAACCCGTGTGATCGCCATAAGGGCCTTCGTCACCGTAATCATCGAGCGATACATAGCCTTCGAGCACAATCTCGGCTTCGGCAGGGACTTTGAGGGGGACGGATACGCAATCCACCAGCTCTACTTTTTTGCCGCGCAGCAGCCCTGCAAAAGCATATTCAGAGAGATTATCGGGTACAGGGCACACCGCCGCCAGAATCGTCCCCGGATCGCAGCCCAGCACTGCGGCAGCGGGCAAGGGATCGCGTTTTGATTCCTTCCACCGCGCATGGTGCTGCGCGCCGCCACGATGTTTCAGCCAGCGCATTAGGGTGGTGTTTTTGCCTGTTACCTGCATACGATAAATGCCGAGATTAAAGGCGTCTTCGCCCTTTTTGGAAGGGCCTTGAGTCACAACCAAAGGCCATGTAATCAGTGGCGCAGGTTCATTAGGCCAGCAAGTTTGAATGGGAATGTGGCTTAAATCTATCTGATCACCACGCAACACCACTTCCTGACAAGGTGCTTTGCTGATGGTTTTAGGCCGCAAATTCATCGCCTGTTTGACGATGGGGAGCATGTCAATTGCATCCTTTAACCCCGCAGGGGGCGTGGGTTGGCGCAAAAAGGCAAGATCTTTGCCGAATTGGCGGAGTTCTTCAGGGCGTTTGTTCATGCCCATAGCAACGCGTTTAACGGTGCCGAAGAGGTTAATCAGGACGGGAGTGGTAGAGCCTTCGACATTCTCAAAGAGAACGGCGGGCCCGCCTTCCGCAATCAGCCTTGTGCCAATCTCAGTCATCTCCAGATGCGTGCTGACAGGTGTTGTTACACGCACCAGCTCACCGCATTTTTCCAGTTCAGCAATAAAATCACGCAAGGAGGAGTAAGTCATCCCCTAGACATACGGCATTTTGCGGGTTATGTTCAACTCCTTATGTCTGATATTGTTTATAGTATTGTTTCCGATAAAGCCCTGCCGCAGCGGCGGATTATTGCCGTTTTGGTGGATAATGAATTTGGTGTGTTGGCACGGGTGGTGGGTCTGTTCTCTGGCCGTGGGTATAACATTGAGAGCCTCACCGTGGCAGAGGTGGATGCGGGGCGTAAAATTTCACGCATTACTATTGCGACTACGGGGACAGAAAAAGTTATTGCGCAGATTAAATCATTGCTGGATAAAATGGTGCCCGTGCATTCGGTGCATGATCTCACCATTGAAAGCCCGCATGTGGAGCGCGAGCTGGCGCTGATTAAAGTGTCTGGTACGGGTAAAAAGCGGGTGGAAGCATTGCGGATTGCGGATATCTTCCGCGCGCATGTGGTGGATTCCACCATTAAATCCTTTGTCTTTGAAATCACGGGCGCGACGGATAAAATCAATGCGTTTATTGATTTGATGCACCCGCTGGGTCTTGTCGAAATTTCGCGCACAGGTGCTGCCGCCATTGCGCGTGGTGCGGAAGGGATGCAAGAGGGGCGTCGTACCGTTGGCGAGCTGCGTCAGTAATCAGCCGGCACTAAGTGACATTCCTGATTCTACCGATTTTTCTGTATTATGCTGATCTTGAAAAGATGCCGCACGCGGTTCAACTTCTTTTTTCTGGGTGATGGTGCGATCAACGAAAGAAGGAGTTTCTTTCGCAACTTCTGCAATCGGTTCATTCGAAGGTTTAGGCAGAAAATGCTCACCATTTTTTGGCAGATCGGGATGACGTGCATCTAGCTTGGTGTGGTATTCTTTCTCCAGCTTTTCAATTTTACTTTTTGCGCCGAGGCGGTTGCCCATGCGCCCCATTGCGCCATTCATTTTAGTGAAATCGACGGCGCGTGGATTGAGGCCGATTTCAATCAATGTATCTTCAAACCCTGCTTTGGTGAAATGCGCGGTCAGCTCAGCTTCCAGCTCTTTTTTGCGCTCCTTCGGCACGCCTATATCTGCAACGAGATAGGGGTCACGCAGCGCATGAATTTTGGCGACGAATTGCTGAATTTGCTCGGCTTTTACATCGGGGAAAAGTTGGCCTAAAATGTGATAGCTTTTGAATTCCAGAAGCGCGGGGGTTTCTGCGGGGTTTCCCACCGCATAAGTGATGAGATCTTGCAACCCTTCACGCACGCCAAGAGTGGAGGAAGTGGGCGTACCCGATGCCCATTTATGGATACCTGGTGTCATGTTATTGCGGTTCTGCATCAGCACGGTGCGGCTGGAAAGACTGAGCGCATAATTAAGTCCCGGTATAGGTATCATTGCAAAGCCTGAAGACGATCCGAAGATGGAGGAAAGTGCAGTCAGCGGCGTCCATGCATCGCCTTGTTCCTGTGCCGAGCGCGCATCATATTCTTCCAGAAATTCGGGATGGCTGTTCTTTTTATAAGTGCTGCGATAGGCCAGTTTGGTACCGATCATCACCCCAATCGCGCCGCCAAGGGCAAAAATAGCATAAGCGGCAATTTTCTTGGTGCGGGTGGCAATGTCGTTATCAACAGGATCGTACCCCATACGCCCATAAAGTAAGCGAGTGACAGGGTTTTTGACCACTTTAGTTTCAATACCAGCAGCATTTCTCTGCATGGCGACTTTATATACTTCGCCATCAAAGCGACGTCCTGTCAGCGTGCGCGCAGCCGCACCACTCGCGGTGAGGCCAAGGGTGAGGCCGATGGCTGAAAGTACGCGGTTGACCGGCGGAACCGCCAGCATCGCATCCCCAATCCAACGGAAAGTGGGGTAGATGTTGCGGTCGATCCAGCGCTGCGGAAGCTGCGCTTCATGCGCTTTGGTGGCTTGGTTTACATATTCAGCGGCGCTGATATTGGCGGCGATAGAAGGGAGTTCACGTTTTGGAGAAAGCAGCTGCGTCATAGTTTAGCTCCTCCCTTGCAATACGCTGGTTGCTTTGGCTTTATACGCTGCGGTCAGTTCTTTCAGTACAGAATCTTTGCCAAATACCCGCAGCATCCATTCGCTGCCTTGGCCAATGAGGCCGCCATTTGTTGCTTTATAGTTATTAATGAGTATTTCTTTAGGGATGCCAAAAATTTCATGCGCTTTTTTAAGGAAATTTTCTGTTCCCCGATAAGTAAGTTTTCCCTTTTCATCGGGATCAGTAAAGAAGCCGCGCATAAAATTGCTGACATTTTCACCTATCGTTTTTGCATCTTTTCCTGAATCTTTCTGCTCTTTCCACCCTGTCTCTACCAGTTCCACTGCTTTGGTACGCAGTTTTTGTTGGTCTAATCCTTCGAACATGGGTCCAAAAACGCCATCCGCAATCAGCTTACCATATTTGTTGAGCTCTTCTGCAGGTGGCACAAAATTGGGATCAGCTTTAGCCATTTTTGCCCAACGCTCAGCATCACGTTTAAGTCTGGGCATTACTTCTTTATCCAGCACCTGTGCAGGGCCTTGAAATCCGCTGTAAGTATTGCCCGTAGGGGCATTAAATGGCCCTCCAAACCCCGCAAACATTTTGCGATTGCCCGCAAAGGAGAATGCACTGTTGAGAAAAAGGCCATAAAGCACCGTGAGGCCAGAGGCGGCGCTGAAGGTGGCAAATAACCCTGCGCCCATACGCAAGGGCCATGAAGTATAATGAGTGGCGGCATCGTTCACCTGCATCGCGCCGAGGCCATCACCGGTTTTATAATGTGCGTGTTCCTGTAGTTTTTCTGCGCGTTGATCAAAAGTGGTATTGTTGCGGAAGAAGTACACACTGCCCACAATTGCTCCCGTTGCGCCAAAGACAGCGGGAACGATCTGGCACATGGTTTTGCGCCAGCGATCTTGCGGCATGTCGGATTGTGGGTTGTGATGCAGTACTTTATGCAGAAACCGAAAGGGGGGGAGTACTTCTGCCTCGGTAATTTCTTTGCCTTTATCGTCGAATCCGCGCATCGTATCACGTATCCAGTTGCCCATCAGAAAGAAGCTGAACATGCCCAGCGCGTTATACAAACGGTGCTGTGACGGCAGCATTTTTGACCAATGCGATGGGCTTTCCGGCGGCACAGCATGCATCAATTTAGTGCCACCTTCTAACATCCTCGCTGCTTTACTCTGCCATGATTGGTTATCCGTCATGTAGTCAAAAAACTCCTATTTGTACACTTGGATAGTAGCACTTTGCGGGAGGAATGATAAGTTAAGGAAATGTTACAGCCGCAATCTTCATCAAACTGTCATAATGGCGCGAAGCGCCGTTAGAAGCTGCTGACGGGGTTGCGCGAGAGGGTTTCGTCGCGGTTGAGGAAGACGTTTTGCAGCAGCCCGAGTGCCATGAGGGTGGAAAGCTGCATGGTTCCACCGTAGGAAAGAAAGGGAAGGGGCACGCCGACCACGGGAATCAACCCCATCAACATCGCCATATTAATCATCATATGCAGCCAGAGCAGCGCGGTGATGCCGATGGCGATGAGTGCGCCAAAACGATGGCGGCTTTGAATGGCAATGGCGATGCCATGCACAATCAATAATCCAAAGATAACGAGCAGGATACTGCAACCGATAAACCCAAATTCTTCCGCCACCATGGTGAAGATAAAATCGGTGTGTTTTTCGGGGAGAAAATCGAGCTGGCCTTGCGAACCTTGCGTAAAACCGCGCCCTGTGAGGCCGCCAGAGCCGATGGCGATAATGGATTGTAAAATATTATAGCCCGCGCCGAGGGGGTCGGATTCGGGGTCTAAAAAAGTCAGCACGCGTTGTTTTTGATAATCATGCAGAAAGCTCCAGCCGATGGGCGCGGCGGCGGCTGCTCCCGCCAGACACACCAGAATATAACGCCAGCGCAGCCCCGCAGCAAACCACATTGCGAGCGAGAGACCAGTGAGAATAGTGGCCGTGCCGAGATTGGGCTGCAGCAGAATCAGCGCGGCAGGCAGGCCAATAATGGCCAGCGGCGGTAGCATCCATTGCCAGCGATGTTGATCCATCGGGTGTAATTGGTGGAAGTAACGTGCGAGTGCCAGAACCACCGCCAGCTTCATGAATTCGGAAGGTTGCAATGAGAATCCGCCTACTTCCAGCCAGCGTTGTGCGCCTAAATTCATCTGCCCTGCAATATCCACAATCAATAGCAGCAGCAAGCCGCCGCCATAGACCCACCATGCGCTGCGAAACCAGAATTGTAGCGGTATCAGCGCCATAATCAGCATCATCGCCACGCCGATAATCAGCCGAATCGCATGACGGCTCGCCCAAGGCTGCCACTCGCCTCCCGCTGCCGAAAACATCATCGCCACGCCAAACAGCCCCAGCACCAAAGTCAGCAACAGCACCACGCCGTTGACTTGCCCCAGCCGCCGCAGATTCAGCCAATCGAGAGAATAGAGGTTCATAGCAAACAATGTTATTTTAGGCGCCCCCCCCGCGCAAGCGGGAATCTGGAGATTTTATTTTACTGGCTTCATCCACCAATTATCAAAATCGAAGCCGTATTTGGGGTCTGTGGCGGGTTTGCCTAGTTTGTTCCAGTAGGCGGCGCGGGTGGTGCTGTTATACCAATGCGGGATGGTGACATATTCCCACATCAAAATACGATCCAGTGCGCGGCCTGCGGGGATGAGATCTTGCAGCGTATGCGATTTATTGATTTGTTCCACTAATGCATCCACCGCAGGGTGCTTGAGTCCGCAGAGGTTATTGCTGCCTTCAATATCCGCCTGCGTGGAATGCCATTGGTTCATCTGCTCTACCCCAGGGAAGAAGACGCCGAGATTGATCCAGTTCGAGATAATATCATAATCAAAGGTTTCCACACGGCGCTGATACTGGGAATCATCCACAATCCTGAGTGCGCCTTCGATACCCAGCTGTTTCAGTCCTTTACGCATCGGCAGAATCACTCGTTGCATGGTCGGCTGATTGAGCAAAAACTCTATTTTCATCGGCTCGCCTGTATGGGGATCCATCCGCTTGCCATCGACCAGCGGTATCCCTGCTTCATCCAGCAATTGCTGGGCTTTGAGCAGGTTTTTGCGGTTCTGGCCAGAGCCATCGGTTTGTGTCAGCGCGAACATCTGCTCAAAAATTTCGGGTGGCAGAATATCGCGGTAAGGCTCAAGCAAGGCTTTCTCTTGCGGCCCAGGTAATTGCTTCGAGGCGGAAAATGGCGTGAATTGGAAGAAGCTGAGATTGCGCTTATAGGCATTATAAAACAGCGTTTTGTTGATCCATTCATAATCCATCGTCAGTGAAATAGCCTGACGCACGCGCCTATCTGCCAAGACAGGGTTACGCAGATTAAAGAAAAACGCCTGCATCCCCTGCGGAATTTCATTCGGAATATCCTGCTTGATCATCCGTCCGTCTTTGAGCGCGGGAGTATCATAAGCCGTTGCCCAATTACGCGCGATATTCTCCAGCCGCAGGTCGTACTCGCCTGCCTTGAACGCTTCCAGCGCCACCGTCGCGTCGCGGTACACATCATAACGAATCACATCAAAATTATACTTTCCGCGATTCACGGGTAGATCTTTGCCCCAATAATCCTTCACGCGCTCGAAGATAATATTGCGCCCTGCTTCCATCGATTTAATTTTATACGGCCCGCTGCCAAGAGGTGCCGTCAATGTTGTTTTATTGAAGGTTACTTTTTTATAATAATGCTTCGGCAGAATTGGAATCGTTGCGGCCAGTAAGGCCGCCTCACGCTGTATCGGTTTAGCAAAAATAAACTTCACTCCGCCTGTTTCGGTGATTTTGGCTTTCTTCAGTGGCGCATAACTCAGGCGATAGATGGGATCGCCTTCTTTTTTCAATGTCTCCAGTGACCACACGACATCTTCTGCCGCAATCGGCGTGCCGTCATGCCATTTGGCTTTGGGGTTGAGGCGAAATTCTATCCATTTATTCTCCGTATCACGGCGAAAATCTTTAGCGATGAGGGGGTAATAGGTCTGCGGTTCGTCCATTGCTCCTGTCATCAGCGTTTCGTTGAGATAGCTTAACCCTGGGGCTTTGATACCTTTCAGGATATACGCATTCACGCTGTCAAAGGTAGCGGGGTTAGCAAGTTTCACCGTGCCGCCCTTGGGCGCATTCGGATTGGCATAATCAAAATGATGAAACCACGGCCTATATTTCGCCTCACCAAATAAGGTCAGCGCATGTTGCCACTTCCCCGCCGCCGCAAAGGTTTGCAGGGGGAAACACAAAAATAAAATCAAAACCAATAAACGCATGGGAGTAGGTATAAGCGAAAGTGAATCTTGTGCCTAGTGCCTACTTCCGCGTCGCCCATTTCCGCAGCCCTACATAAAATACAGGGGTGAGGAAGATACCGAAGAAGGTCACGCCGAGCATTCCGCTGAATACGGCAATGCCCATGGCTTGACGCATCTCTGCGCCAGCACCGGTGGAAAGCACCATCGGCAACACGCCCATAATAAAGGCGAAAGAGGTCATTAGAATAGGGCGCAGCCGCAGATGACAGGCTTCTACCGCCGCATCGACAATGCTCATGCCCTGATGTTCCAGCTCGCGGGCGAATTCTACAATCAGAATCGCGTTTTTTGTGGCGAGCGCCATGAGCACGAAGAAGCTGATCTGCGTGAAGATATTATTGTCGCCCCCGGTCATCCACACGCCGAAAATCGCGGCGAGCAGTGCCATGGGGACAATGAGAATCACCGCCATTGGTAAAGTCAGGCTCTCATATTGCGCCGCCAGCACCAAAAATACCAATAAGGCACAAAGCGGGAATACCAGCATCGCCGTATTGCCCGCAAGGATTTGCTGATAGGTCAGCTCTGTCCATTCAAATTCCATGCCCTTGGGCAAAGTATCGGTGAGAATTTTGGTGATGGCCTCTTGCGCTTGCCCGCTGGAAAAGCCAATGCCCGGATTGCCGCTTAGATCTGCCGAGCGAAAACCATTATAACGCGTTGCGGTTTGAGGGCCGTAGCTTTCGCTTACTTTCAGCACGGCACCCAGCGGCACCATCTCACCTTTATTGTTACGCAATTTCAGTTTGAGGATATCTTCCTTATGCGCCCGAAAGGGTGCGTCGGCCTGTGCCACTACCTGATAGGTGCGGCCAAACAGGTTAAAATCATTCACATAAAGCGAGCCGAGATAAATCTGCATGGTTTGGAATATCTCATTCACATTCAGACCGAGTTGCTTGGCTTTGGTGCGATCCACATCGGCAAAGAGCTGCGGCACGTTGATTTGATAGGTCGAAAACACGCCCGCCAGCTCTGGTGTTTTCCATGCTTTGCCCTGCACCACTTTTACTGCCGTATCTAAGGCTTCGTAGCCTTGATCGGTGCGGTCTTCTATCTGCAATTTAAACCCACCTGTGGTGCCTAAACCGCGTACAGGTGGCGGCGGAAAGATCGCCATAAAGGCATCGGGAATGCCTTGCATAAACTTTTGCTGTAATGCGCCGGCAATGGCTCCCGCGCTGGTTTCTGGCGTTTTGCGTTTATCAAATGGGGCGAGTCGTACAAACACAATCCCCGCGCTGGAAGAGCTGGTGAATCCCGCAATCGAAAGGCCAGGGAAGGCAATCGCTGCATCCACACCGGGTTGCTTCATCGCAATCTCGCTCATTTTCCGCATGACTTCTTCGGTGCGATCGAGTGTTGCACCTTGCTGCAATTGCGCGAAACTCACCAGATAGGCTTTATCCTGTGCAGGCACAAAGCCGATGGGTACTTGGGTAAACACAAAATAAGTGCTCGCCAGCAAGGCCACATAAAGCATCAACATCAAGCTGCGGCGTTTCAGTACCCGCACAACACCGCCGCTATACATATGGCTGCTGCGTTTAAATACACGGTTAAACCAGCTAAAGAAGCGCCCAAAAATGGCGTTCATCAGACGCGTGAGTGAATCGGGTTTGGCACCAAGTTCTTTCAGCAATAAGGCCGAAAGTGCAGGGCTAAGGGTGAGCGAGTTAAACGCCGAAATCACGGTGGAAATCGCAATCGTCAGCGCGAATTGTTTGTAAAATTGCCCTGTCAGCCCACTCACAAAGGCAATGGGAATAAACACCGCCAGCAGCACCAGTGTTGTCGCAATAATCGGCCCCGTCACTTCCCGCATGGCTTGATAGGCGGCCTCACGCGGCTTCAGGCCTTTTTCGATATTACGCTCGACATTTTCGACCACAATGATCGCATCATCCACCACAATCCCGATGGCGAGAATCATCCCGAATAAGGTCAGCACGTTGATGGTAAAGCCCATCAGCAACATCACCGCAAAAGTGCCGATGATAGAAACGGGAACCGCCAAGAGCGGAATCAGCGATGCGCGCCATGTTTGCAAAAACAAAATCACCACCAGCACCACCAGCAATATCGCCTCGGTCAGCGTACTCACCACCGCTTTGATCGAGTCACGCACAAAGATAGTCGGGTCATAGACAATTTTATAATCGACCCCTTCAGGGAAAGTCTTTTTCAGGCGCGCCATCGCCTTGCGCACATCGTCGGAAATCTGAATTGCATTCGCGTTGGGTGTGGCAAAAATCGGCAGTGCAACTGCGGGTTTATTATCCAGCATCGAGCGCAATGAATAATCTGAAGATCCAAGCTCCACCCGCGCTACGTCTTTCAGCCGTGTCACCACGCCAGCAGGATCGGTGTGAATAATAATCTCGGAAAATTCCTCTGGCGATTCCAACCGCCCCCGCGCATTAATCGGCAATTGTAGCGCAATGCCTTCTGGGTAAGGCGCACCGCCAATCATCCCCGCTGCCACCTGCACGTTCTGCTCGCGGATGGCACTAATCACCTCCGCCGCATTCAAACTCCGTGCCGCTAATTTGTCGGAATCCAGCCAAATCCGCATCGCATAATCGCCTGCGCCAAAAATCCGCACTTGCCCCACACCCGTAATTTTTGCCAGCTCGTCCTTCACCCGCAAGGTCGCAAAGTTACGCAGATACAGCATATCATAACGCGCATCTGGCGAAATCAAATGCACTACCATGGTGAGATCAGGCGAGGATTTCGCCACTGTCACACCCAATTGGCGCGTAATTTCGGGCAAACGTGGCAAGGCTTGGCTCACACGATTTTGCACCATCTGCTGTGCGAGATCCACATCCGTCCCAATCGCAAAGGTCACGTTGAGCGAGAGTGATCCGTCTGACGTCGCGGAAGACGACATATACAGCATATTCTCGACGCCATTAATTTGTTCTTCCAGCGGTGCTGCCACAGTTTGTGCAATCACTTTAGGATTTGCTCCCGGAAACGAAGCGCGAATATTTACCGAAGGCGGTGACACTTCGGGGTATTCCGCAATCGGCAATTGGAACATGGCAATCAGCCCCATCACCAAAATGAGTACCGAAAGCACGCCAGCAAAAATAGGACGAGAGATGAAGAATGAGGAGAAGTTCATGTAATGTTACTTCTGCTCC
>JBILIE010000190.1:0-3644 GCA_044350115.1 Rickettsiales bacterium | reverse complement strand
TAAATTATTGCCGAATTTGGTAACGATTGCTTCGCTTTGCTGCGGCATGTCGGCTATTCGTCTGGCGATGCTGGATAAGTGGGAATTGTCGGTCACCTTTCTGGTGCTAGCCGCGTTTTTGGATGGATTAGACGGACGCATTGCGCGACTGCTCAAAGCCACCAGCAATTTTGGGGCACAGCTCGATTCACTTTCTGATTTTGTGTGCTTCGGCGTGGCTCCCGCTTTTGTCTTATATCTCTGGGCATTGCACGAAATTAAAGGCCTCGGCTGGGCGCTCGCACTGTTTTTTGCTATCTGCTGCTGCCTTCGCCTAGCGCGGTTCAACACCAGCCTGATGGAAGAGAAAAAAGAAAAATGGCAAAGCCATTTCTTCACGGGCGTACCCGCACCTGCGGGGGCGATGTTGGCGTTGCTTCCCCTCGTATTAACCCTGCAATGGGGCAATGATTGGATGGAATTTATCCCCCTACAGCAAAAATGGATCGTGGCGATCTATCTGCCCATTATAGGCATTCTGATGGTCAGCCGCGTCCCCACTTATGCGCTAAAAGGCCTACGCGTAACCCACCACTACATCCTCCCCGCCATGCTTTTAGCTGCAGTGATTGTAGTAGGTTGTATTGTAGAACCTTGGGCAAGCTTAGTGATGATTGACGTCATCTATCTCACCACTCTTTTCTTCAGCTACGCTCAGTGCCAACGGATGAAGAAGCAGGAATAAAACTAGACTTATCTGCTGCGCCATTCTTTAGGAGGCACAGTCTTATCAGACTGCTGATTGGGAGGTGCTGCATCCTTCTGCGTAAAGTCTGAAAAATCCTGCCTATTTACAGATTGTTGTGCAGATCGCATTGCTCCGAGATACTCTGCTAAGTCTGCAAAGCCTTGCTGCTTTGCCATTGATACGTGCTCTGGTTTTATTGTGGCACCTCTTTCAACAAGATGTCCTATCATAGTCTTTCTCTCTGGCTCTGTCTTTTTCTCTTTGTGTTGTTGAAGCACAAATTGGATAGGGTTTTCTTCTTCCTGATTAATATCCATCCCCTTCATCAAGAAATAATCAACAATGCCTTTATATCCTTTTTGAGCTGCAACTACTAAATAGATGGGTTGTAGCTTCGCTCCATTCTCACAGAGAAGCTGGATCGTGCTTTCCTTTTGTGTTTCTGTTGGTGAAATACTGCGCAACACAATAAGTATAGAATCTTTTTCCAAATTTTCAGTGCTAACAGGCTTTGCGCCACGCTTAAAAAACATTTGGAGTGTTTGTGTTTTTGCACGAGCAGCAGCATAACTGACATATTCCTGCTTTAGTTCTGCCCCTTGGTCTAAAAGTTCTTCAATTTCACGCCGATTGTCTATGCCATCTTTGCATATGGCATCCAAAATTCTTTTTTCCAGCGATGGCTCTCGCTTATAAGTATACTCTTCGCGGGGGGGGGGGGGTGAATAAGAGGGCGGAGGACGATGAGAAGACCCCGCCGAAGAAGAGTGACCACTAAAATCATACATCATTTTTTTAGATGGATCGCTCAGCGTTTCGTAAGCTAAACCAATCTCTTGAAAACGTGCTTTCGCCGCTTCTACTTCTTTCTCAAGCGCAGTTTTTGAAATATTTGGATTCAGCTGTTTTAGATTGCCCTCTACCCTGTCAGGGTGAGCCGTCATTGCCAATTTACGATATGCCTTCTTTATCTCTTCAGGCGATGCATTCTGCGCAACACCCAACACTTCATAATAGCTTTTAGTCAACGCAAGCCCCAATACATCTTCCCTATAAGATGCACTTTAGCAGCGTTGTGTTACAGTTTTATTAAGAAATATTACTTTTTAAAGCAGTTTTTGAAAATTTAACCTTCATTGCCATAATCGCACCAATCATCGACAGGCAGAAGATGTTAGAGAGAATCAACGGCATACTGCCTAGCAAAACGCCGTAAACCAGCCAGAAACCAACACCACCAAACAAGGCCAGATACATCATCAGCGAAATCCCAGCGACTTCTTTGGTTTTCCATGTGTGCCACACTTGCGGCACATAGCAGCTGGTGGTGAGTACAGCGGCGATAAATCCTACGGCTTCAGTGGCAGCGCTCATGAAATCCCCCTCAATGTGAACGCCCCTATAAACGCGATCATTCCTTCTCTTGTCAAGTGTTGGAAGTTTAGGCTACAACCTTATCTTATGGAAACTGCCAGCAACAGCCTTTTGCCTTCGGGCTTTTTTGATCTGCTCCCGCCTGATGCGCGTCAGCAGCGCAAGCTCTATCAGCAAGTGTTGGATAGCTTCGCCAGCTTCGGCTATCTCGAAGTCTCGCCGCCATTGATGGAATTTGAAACCAGTTTGCTCTCTGGTAAGACAGCCCCCCTTGCAGCCCAAACCTTCCGTATTATGGATCCGTTAAGCCGTGAGATGATGGGAATGCGTACCGATATGACGATGCAGATTGCGCGCATCGCCACTTCGCGCCTGCATGATCAACCCAAACCACTACGCTTGTGTTATGCAGGGATTTGCTTGCGCGTGATGGGTGAAAGCCTGCGCCGTGAACGTCAATTTATGCAAGCAGGGGTGGAGCTGGTTGGCAGCGATCTACTCACGGCGGATATTGAAGTGATTCGCGTTGCTGTCGCAAGCTTACTGCCACTTGGGCTTGGTGAAATCACGGTTGATATTACTCTGCCAGAGCTAAGCACTGTGCTGCTGGATACACTGCCCGAATCGCTACGCGCCACTTGCCAGCAAGCCATTTTACAAAAAGATCGCGCCAGCCTTGCGGGATGCGAACATCCGCTTATTCCCGCTATCGCCGCCTTGATGCAGGTGACTGGCTGTGAAGATCCAACCAACGTTGACTGGGCCGCACTCATTGCCCCCTTGCCTGCCCATGCAGGTCAATTACTCTCCGATTGGGTCGAACGCATCACCGCCATCAAAGCCGCAAATATCCCTGCACGATTGACCTTTGATCCACTCGAACAGCAAGGGTTTGAATATCACAACGGTCTCGCCTTCTCGCTTTTTGCTAGCAAGGTCGAAAGCGAGATCGGGCGCGGTGGGCGCTATATTCTTAGTGATGGAACGCCTGCCACCGGCTTCACCATCTACCTCAATCCGCTGCGTTATGTGATGAAGCACCCCGCCGAAACACAAAAATGCTATCTCCCTTTCGGCACCTCGCTCGAAGAATCCGCAAAGCTACGCAATGAGGGATGGACGGTAGTGCATGCACTCGAGGCAGACGAAAATCCTATCGATAAAGCCCATCTTTATGGTTGCACTCACTGGTGGAATCTGGGCAAATTGACTCCTATTGAAAAGAAAGAACTATAAATGAGCAACGTCGTCGTCGTCGGCGCCCAATGGGGTGATGAAGGTAAAGGTAAAGTGGTGGACTGGTTGTCCGAACGCGCACAAGTAGTGGTGCGTTTTCAGGGCGGGCATAATGCAGGCCATACGTTGGTGATCGACGGCAAGACTTATAAACTCAGCTTACTGCCTTCTGGTGTGGTGCGGTCAGATAAAATCAGCATTATCGGTAATGGCGTGGTCATCGACCCTTGGCATCTGATAAAAGAGATCGCCGCCATCCGTGCCGAAGGTGTCAATATCTCACCCAAAAATTTAAAAATATCCGAGA
>JBILIE010000020.1:0-11199 GCA_044350115.1 Rickettsiales bacterium | reverse complement strand
GAAGGCAGAACCACCAATAAAACTAGCGATGTATATAAGCATGAGTGTTGCATAAAAATACTCTCCCAAGGCGATACTGTCTGCCGCAAGGGAAATAATCCCCGTCATATGCGAAGTATATTGCTGCACCAAAAAGAATCCCCCCGCATTAATGGCTCCCGCCACAAGGGCAAGCATCGCACCTAACCACAAATTTTTAGAAGCACTTCTTTTCTTGCTGGCAAGGGTTAACAAGCGGCCTCTCTTTCTTTTTTCACTGCCAAGTATATAGCCGAATTTTACAATAATAGTATCGCTTGATGGTAAAGATTGCACTGCGCTATCTCAACCGCTAAAACCTGTGTATGAAAATTGCGAATATTATGTTCGGGCGCGGCTTGGGCGGCATCGAACAGGCCTTTCTGGATTATAACGAGGCATTGCTGCTGGCAGGGCACGAGGTTCTGGCTGTGTCGCATCCTTTGGCGGCAATCAATCCTGAAATTTCGGGCAATCTTACGCATGAAACCATCAGCAATCGCGGCAGTTGGGACATTCTATCGGCGGCGCGGTTGCGTAAACTCTATCGCCAGTGGCAACCCGATTTTTTAATTAGCCACGGTAATCGTGCGATTTCACTCAACCTGCTGGCAAACCATCAGAGCATTCATTTAGGGGTAACGCATAATTATCATCTGCGCCGTTTTTCACGGCTGGATGGCGTGATTGCGATCACGAACAATCTACGCGATGCGGCTATTAATGCAGGTGTTCATGATAATCGGATTCACTTGCTACCTAATATGGTGCGTTTGCCAGAACATGCACCAAGCCAAGCGATTCACACCCCCCCCGTCATCGGTGCAATGGGGCGATTAATTGAGAAAAAAGGGTTTCATCTATTGCTGCGGGCGGCGAGTTTGTTGATGCAGCGAGATATTGAATTTAAATTGATTATCGGCGGCACAGGTTCTCTGGAATCACAACTCAAGCAACAAGCGCAACAATTGGGGCTACAATCACATGTCACCTTCCTAGGCTGGGTGGGCGATAAGAGAGATTTTTTTGATCAGATTGATTTATTTTGTTTACCGTCGCTACACGAACCGTTTGGGATTGTGCTACTTGAAGCGATGGCGCACAACCGTCCTGTGGTTGGTTTTTCTAGCGAAGGTCCGCGTGAGATTATTCAAAATAACGAGGCCATGTTAGTTGAGAACGGAAATGTAGAAGCCCTCGCAGAGGCGCTCGCCGCACAACTCGCTCACCCCGAAAATCTAGCGATGATGGGCACCGCAGGACGTGAATTTGTCGCCGAAAATTATGTTCTACACAAAGTAAGTATTCAGCTTAATTCTATTTTAAAAACACTAAAACCTCTCCCTGCGAAAATAGGCTAGCTATGATTTTTCTTCCCACTCGTTCTGTATTGCGTATTGCAGGAGCGGATCGCAAAGGCTTTCTGCAAGGGCTAATTACAAATGATGTGAACAGGCTTTCGCCCACACATCCGCTTTATGCCGTGATGCTCAGCCCGCAGGGTAAAGTTCTGTTTGATTTTATTTTCACTGAACAAAGCGAGGAAATCTGGCTGGATTGTTGGCGCGAAAAAGTAGCGGATTTGGTACAGAAACTCACAATGTATAAATTGCGCGCAAAAGTTACGATTGCGTGGGATGAGTCGCTGCAAGTATATGCAGGATTAGGGATTCAAGATTCGGGATTCAGAGATCCACGCCACCCCGAATTAGGTGCACGGCTCATCACCGCTGAAGCATTACCCGCTGGCAATTTTAGCGATTATGATCTCCATCGCCTCTCTCTCGGTATTCCCGATAGCGCGGATTTTATCCCCGATCGTAGTTTTGCAATGGAATTTGGCATCGCCGATCTCCACGGCATCAGCTACACGAAAGGCTGCTATGTGGGGCAAGAAATTGTCGCCCGCAGTAAAACGCGGGGCGTGTTGAACAAAGCACTTTATAAAGTCACCGCAGAAACAAATTTACCTGCCATTGATACTCCCATCATGCGCGGCGAGACAGAAATGGGAACTCTCCGCAGCAGTGCAGGCAACATCGGCCTTGCCATTTTACGCATCGATGAGGTCGCGAAAGCAGAGCCCCTCACCGCCGCAGGAATTTCACTCACCGCGCAATTACCCGACTGGTTTTCTCTGCCAACGCCTGCTATCAATGCGCCATGAATGCATCTATCAATAGTGGCTATCTCGAAGGCCAATTACTTGTCGCAACACCCAATGTCACGGGGGATCACTTTAGCAAATCCGTTATCCTGATGTGTGCACATAGTGCTGAAGGGGCGATGGGCATCATCATCAACCACACGCTCGATAATGTGCGTTATGCAGATTTATTTGAACAGCTGGCCTTGCCTAACGACATTCTGCAAGAAAATCTTGCTGTACATTACGGAGGCCCTGTGGAAGTGAACCGTGGCTTTGTTATTTACGAGCATGAAGGCCAGTTTAAAGACGAAGCAATGCTTACCGTCGGCCAAATCGCTATTTCTGGCACACTCGGCGTGCTTAAAGCCATCGCTGCCGGCAAAGGCCCTCGCCGCTCGCTGCTTGCACTCGGCTATGCTGGCTGGAGCGCGGGACAGCTGGAATCTGAGATGAAAGAAAATAGCTGGTTCTCCGTCCCTGCCAGCATGGATCTCATCTTCGAACGCTCTAACGCCAAGAAATGGGAACGCGCTGCCATGCTCCAAGGCGTCGATTTACGCAAATTTTCGACCGTTGCGGGGAATGCTTAACTTGCATTTTCCGCACCAAAATATACTCTTGACGTAGTGCGTCTATTTTGTCATTCTCATCTCATGACAGAAAGTGATAACGAGGTGCTTCCGCCGTATCGCGATAAACGCACAGCGCGCTTTGTTGAAGGTGAACGGGTTAAAGAATTCCAAGCATTTGAAGAGCAAGCCAAAAAACGGATCGTTATTTTAGAAAGCAGTGTTTCACTGAATGGCTTAATGCTCTTGCCGAGCAATCGCTTTGAAGCGCTCACTGGCAATCGCAAAGGGCAATACAGCATACGCATTAACCAGCAATGGCGGCTCTGTTTTGAATGGTCGGAGATTCACACAAAGCCCTTTAATCTTGAAATTGTCGATTACCACTAATGGAGCCAACCATGACACAAAAAAGACCCATCCATCCTATTCATGCAGGCAGCATTCTGGCAGATGAGCTTGCAGAACTAGGAATGTCAGCCGCACAATTGGCGCGTGAACTTCATGTGCCTTCTAATCGGCTATATCAACTTATTGCGGGAAAACGAGCCATGACCGCCGATACCGCCCTTCGATTAGAGCAATGGTTGGGAGTGGAGGCCGCGTTTTGGCTAAATATTCAGAAACGCTACGAACTTGATCTTGCGGCACAAGAAAAAGGCGCAGAAATCAAACGTACTATTCATCGCTATACTCCCGCCCCCTCGCAACCGCATTTTCATGCCTAATGCTTAACTTGCATTTTCCGCTACACCCGCTAAAAACAGCGGCATGTTAAGCTTTCAAGATCTCATTTTAAAACTGCATGATTATTGGTCAAAGCAAGGTTGCGTCATTCTCCAGCCTTACGATGTCGAGATGGGTGCGGGTACGTTTCATCCTGCCACCACTTTGCGTGCGCTGGGGCCAAAGCCGTGGAAAGCAGCTTATGTGCAGCCTTCGCGCCGCCCAACGGATGGTCGTTATGGCGAAAACCCCAATCGTTTGCAGCATTATTATCAATATCAAGTGATTCTCAAACCCTCGCCAGATAACCTTCAGCAGCTTTATCTCGATAGTTTGGTGATGCTGGGTATTGACCCTAAACTCCACGATATTCGCTTTGTGGAAGACGACTGGGAAAGCCCAACCCTTGGCGCTTGGGGCTTAGGTTGGGAAGTCTGGTGCGACGGGATGGAAGTCACGCAGTTTACGTATTTTCAACAGGTCGGTGGGTTTGAATGCAAGCCTGTTTCAGGCGAATTGACTTACGGCCTCGAACGCCTCGCCATGTATATTCAAGGTGTCGAAAATGTGTACGACCTCAAATTCAATAACGAAGGCGTGACCTACGGCGAAGTCTTCCTCGCCAATGAACAGCAATTCTCGGCATTTAATTTAGAATTTGCGGATACAGAAATTCTCTTCCGCCATTTTGAAGATGCAGAGAAAGAATGCAAAGCCCTATTAGAACGCAATCTACCGCTTCCCGCTTACGACCAATGCATCAAAGCCAGCCACAATTTCAATTTATTGAATGCGCGTGGCGTGATTGGCGTGACAGAACGTGCGTCTTATATTGGCCGTGTGCGCGCCTTGGCTAAGGGCTGCTGTGAAAAATATATGGAGAGTGCCGCATGAATCTAACCATGTTTAAATCCAAAATTCACCGCGCGACTATTACGGAATGTGATCTAAACTACGAAGGTAGCATTACCATCGACGCTGCATTGATGAAAGCATCAGGCATCTTGCCTTATGAGCAAGTGGATGTGCTGAATATCAACAATGGCCACCGCTTTACCACCTATGCAATCGAAGGTGGGCGCGGCTCTGGTGAAATAAAAGTCAATGGCGCGGCAGCGCGCTTGGCGCAGCGCGGCGACCTCGTCATCATCTGTGCTTACGCGCAACTGACTGATATTGAAGCGCAAAGCTGGGAACCTACGGTGGTTCAAGTAGATGCTGATAATAACCCTCTCAAACACAAAAAAACCGCGATGCAGATGCTCACGGAAATGACAGAATAGACAACAATGCCCAACCTCCTCCTCGAATTATTTTCTGAAGAAATCCCCTCATGGATGCAACGTGCGGCAGCAGAAGCTATTGAACAAAAAGTATTCGAAGCTCTATGCACTGAGATGAGCAATTTTGAATGGTCTTTCTCTAAAGATGAAATAGAAAAAATGACTTTCAAAAAGTTTTATACTGCTCGCAGAATAGCGATATATATTGCTAACATTCCCGAGCAAACACAAAAACAAATTCGCGAACCAAAGGGGCCTCGTGTAAATGCTCCAGATGCCGCAATTGATGGTTTTTGCAAAGCCAACTCTATAACTCGTAGCGACTTACAGACTCAAAGCGATGGAAAGAATGAATTCTATATTGCTCGCATCGAAGTCCCGTCTCAAAAAACTGTTGACGTCTTAAAACCTATTCTCGACAAAGTGATCGCTAGCTACACTTGGCCAAAATCAATGCGCTGGGGCGCTTACGAACAATCATGGGTGCGCCCGCTGCAAAATATTTGCTGCTTGCTGGATGGCGCGGTGGTTCCCGTAAGCTTCGCGCATATCACGGCGAATAACAAAACTTTCGGTCATCGCTTCATGGCGCCTGACGAAATCACGCTGAACTCACCCACAGAATATGAAGCGGCGCTCGAAAAAGCATTCGTGATTGCCGATGCCGATAAACGCAAAAAATTAATTGCCGATGGCATGTCACAAACTGCTTCAGCACTCGGTTTAGAAGTGGTGGAAGATGCGGCGCTGCTTGAAGAAGTGACAGGCCTTGTTGAATGGCCGGTGATTCTGCAAGGTCGTATTGGCGATAATTTTATGGATTTGCCGCCCGAAGTATTACGCTCAGAAATGCGCAATCATCAGAAGTATTTTAATCTTCGCAAAGCAAATGCCGAAGGCATTGCGCCCGAATTCGTGCTTGCTTCCAACCTCATCGCTTCCGACGGTGGCACAGCGATTATTTCGGGCAATGAGCGCGTGCTGCGTGCACGCCTTGCCGATGGCCGTTTTTACTGGGATCAAGACCGCAAAAAGCCGCTGGGCGAATGGGCAAAAGGCCTCGAAAATATGGTCTTCCACGCTAAAATTGGGCATATGGCTTACCGTGTGGAACGCATTGAAATTGTCGCCAAAGAACTCTGCAAATATATCCTCGCTGCCGATGCTAAAAAAGTGCAGCGCGCCGCCTCACTTTGCAAAGCAGATTTAACCAGCGGCATGGTCGGTGAATTTCCTGAATTGCAGGGGATTATGGGGCGTTATTACGCGCAACAACAGAATGAACATCAAGAAGTGGCGGATGCCGTCCGCGATCATTATCTGCCGCTGGGGCCACAGTCACCCTGCCCCATCGAACCCACAGCCTATATCGTTTCACTTGCAGATAAGCTCGATAGCCTCACAGGGCTGTTTGCCATTGGTGACAAACCGACTGGCTCAAAAGACCCTTACGCATTGCGCCGCGCCGCGCTGGGTGTGATTCGCATTATCCTTGAAAATAAATTGCGGCTGCCGCTGAAATCGGTGCTGGGACACGCACTCACCAACTACATCAATCTTGCCACCAAAACGCAAGATAACGACGCTATTTTGCAGGATTTGCTCAGCTTCTTCGCCGATCGTTTAAAGGTGATGCTTAAAGATCAAGGCATTCGCCACGATCTCGTAGCAGCGGTATTCACCGCTGAGGAAGACGATATCTTCCGCGTCGCCAACCGCGCGCAAGCACTCGCTCGTTTTGTGGATTCTGAAGACGGCATAAACCTGCTCTCCGCCTATAAACGCGCCGCAAATATTTTGCGGATTGAAGAGAAAAAAGACGGAGCGAAATATAACACGGCGGTGGATGCAATATTACTTCAACAAGCCGAAGAAGCCGCATTGCACAAAGCTCTTGCAGGCATTACCAGCAACCTCCCCGCCTTGCTAAAAGCAGAGAATTACGAAGCGGCGATGACGACACTTTCTACTCTGCGCACACCACTCGATGCCTTCTTTGATAAAGTGACAGTGAATACCGATGATGCCACATTGCGTAAAAACCGCCTGCTGTTATTAGGGCAAATTACGGGCATGATGGAATCCGTCGCTGATTTTGCCGTGGTGGAAGGGTAAGCACCGCCGCAATTTTTCTGCCAATAGGTTATTGGCTGTATTCGCTCACCAAAAGCAAGCGTCATTGATTCTGGCTTGAACTTCACTCAACGACAGCGCGGCATTGATCACTTTAACCCGCTGTGGTTCCGCTGTAGCTATCTGCAAAAAGCCTTCGCGCAAACGCTGATGAAAATGGGTATCCAAATCTTCAAACCGTGTTTCATTGTGATGGCGTTTGTGGGCGCGTTCGAGTCCTTGGGTGGGGTCGATATCCAGCAGCAGGGTGAGATCTGGCTTCCACGCACCGCCTCCCAGCGAGTGCTGTAACTGCTGCAAAAAGGCAAGCCCCAATCCCTTGCCGATACCTTGATAGACAAAAGTAGAATCCATAAACCGATCGCATAGCACCCATTGCCCTGACTCTAATGCAGGTTCAATTTTCTGTTGCCAGTGCTGTGCACGTGCCGCCAGAAATAACAGAGTTTCTGCGAGTGGGTTCCAATCTTCGACCTGCATTTGCGCTTCCACCAATAGCGGGCGGATTTTTTCTGCCAGCGGCGTTCCGCCAGGTTCACGCGTGGTGATATGGGCGATACCGCGCTGCGTCAGGGTTTCTGACAACAACTTTATCTGTGTGGTTTTGCCGCAGCCTTCACCGCCTTCAAAGGTGATAAAACGACCGCGTGCCACCGTCATGGTTTGCCTGTTAAGCGATATTTAAGCGACGGAAAGAATCGCTCACCCGCCGAGAGTGGCTCTACGGCTTCCGCTGTGTAGAGCATATAGGTTTGCGGCGCACCGCTACCTTCGGCGGATACTTGCAGCTCACCCACTTTGGTGCCTTTGGCGAGTGGTGCTGGCACAGGCTCCAGCAATTTAACCTTCATCGTCACTTTAGGCTGACCAAAACGCGGCGCAACCATCGTAATCGGTTTGTCCACTATCAACGCGACCGTTTTATTTTTCGCAAACCATGTGGCCGCCTCGGTCACTTTTTGCCCTGCTTGCACCAGCGTTTTGACTTCAAAGTTATTAATGCCATATTGCAGCAGCTTTTTAGCCTCTTCATGGCGATCTGCCTCACTAGTCAGGCCATTGACTAAAAACACAATATGGCGACCATCGGGCTGTTTTGCCGAAATCGTAATGCCATAACCACCATCTTCAGTATGCCCAGTCTTTAGACCATCCACGCCCATCTGCCCCAGCAGACGATTGCGATTAGGCTGTTTAATATTGCTATACGTAAATTCCGTTTCCGCCCAATAATGGTAATATTCAGGGAAATCACGAATCATCCGCTCCGATAATGTCACCAAATCTTGCGCGGTCATATAATGTTCGGGATCAGGCCAGCCATTGGAATTCATAAAGTGGCTGCCTGTCAGCCCTAATTGCTGCGCTTTGGCATTCATCATTTTCGCAAAATTTTCTTCGCTGCCAGCCAGCCCTTCTGCCACCGCCACGCAGGCATCATTGCCAGATTGCACAATGATCCCACGCATGAGATCTTCGACCTTCACATAGTCGCCGACCTTCACAAACATTTTGGAGCCGCCCATGCGCCACGCCGCTTCGCTGATTGCGAATTGATCTTCCAGCTTCAGGCTACCTTCTTTGAGCTTTTCAAACAACAAATAGACCGTCATGATTTTGGTCATGGAAGACGGCACCATGCGCGAGGCTGATTCTTTGGAATACAATACTGCGCCCGTATTCGCCTCGACCATATAGGCCTGTTTTGCCTTGGTTTCAAACTCCTCTGCCTGTGCCGCAAAAGCAAAACCAAACGCGAGTGCCGCGCCAATCATCGAAATTCGAGAAAACATTTTCATATCCATAGATTAATTAACAATTCTTGCATCGGGCAAGCCCATTTTTTGAAGTTCAGCCAGCAATTGCTCTTTGCTCATCTGACTATTCGCAGGATGCAGATAGACGCGATACCACTGCTTACCATCAATCAATACGGGCTGCAATTCCGGCTGACCAATCACCATCACTTTTTGCGCCAGCTTCTCTGCATTTTTTCGTTCTGAGAAGGAGGCGATTTGTGCAGACCAAGGCTGATTCTCAAGCGGAGTAGCAGAAGCAATCGCTGGTTTAGCTTTGCTATCGCGAGTATAAACATCCGCTGTGGATGTGGGCAAGGTCGGCGGCAACAATGGTTCTTGTTTTAGTGCCGAAGGATAAGGCGCTTCATCTGCCATTGCAGGTTTAATGAGCTTCGGCAGATTGTTGCTTGTGCTGACTGATAAAATCGGGGCAGAAGCAGAAACACTAGCGTTATTCTGTGCAATCTCCAGCGGCGCAGGTTTAAAATCATGCGAATCTGCCATCTGTTTTAATTCGTGGCTATCTACTTCATTATAACTAGCATCCTGTGTCGCGTTTAAATCCAATGCTTCCCGTGGCATAATGTTGCTGGCCACTTGCGTTTCTGGTTGTAGTTCATCTGGCCAGATCGTACCTTTGCTCGCCAAAAACACCTCTGTTTCCTCTTTCAAAAACTGCACGCGCACTTTGCTAATGCCGCTTATGCCCAATTTTTCGGCGGCAGCTTTTGAAAGGTCGATGATGCGGCTACTATGAAAAGGCCCCCGATCATTCACGCGTACAATGGCCTGACGCTGATTTTCTAAATTCGTCACCCGCACAAAAGAAGGCATCGGCAAGGTGGGGTGCGCCGCCGTCAGATCATATTGGTTATAATATTCTCCATTCGCCGTTTTCTTGCCATGAAAACCAGGGCCATACCACGAGGCCATCCCCTCCGCATCGTAATACGGATCTTCCCGCGGCGTGTACCATTTTCCTGCAATGCTATAGGGCTCGCCTATTTTTACGCCCGTATATGTAGGTGGCGCTTTGGAAGGACCATCGGGCACATTCTCGCCGCAAGCAGCCAGTGCCAAACACATCGCCGAACAGAGTAAAATATTTTTGATATTCATTTCTTTAACTTCCAATCATATCCGCCAGTGTTCCCACGGCAGTGCCAAAGTATTTTGAACGATTCCACTGCAAAATATAGTTAAAGTTTTCATAGACAAGAAATGAACGATTTCCGCCTTTATCGCCATCAGGGAACACAACAGATCCATAAATCTCCGACTCATTTGGCAAGGCACTGCCATCCAATTTAGTGACACCCAACGCCGACCATTCCGCCACACTCTTTTTGATTTTGAGGTCAGCTTCTGCGCGACTAAAGCCCACAGGAACGCGCACTTCTCGCCCCCAATTCACCTGATCATTCCATCCCAATTGGCTCAAATAATTGGCGATAGAAGCAAACACATCTGCCTGATCCGTCCAGATATTTTTATGCCCATCGCCATTATAATCCTGTGCAAAACTTATAAACGTGCTGGGCATGAATTGCGATTGTCCCATTGCCCCCGCCCACGAGCCCTTAAACTGTGCCACCCCAATATGGCCTTGCTGCAAAATCTGCATCGAACTCAGCAATTCTTTACGGAAAAAATCAGCGCGGCGGCCATCATAAGCCAAAGTTGCCAGCGCCTCAACGATATTAAACCCACCAGTCACCTGACCATAGCTGGTTTCAATCCCCCACAGTGCCACAATGAAGCGAGGCTGCACGCCATAGCGCGCCCCAATTTCGTCCAACAAACCACGATATTGCTGGTATTTACGCTTTCCCTGATTCACCCGCGATTGCGTGACCACATTGCCAAGGTATTTACTAAGCATCATCGAGCCTTCTGGCTGCTTGCGATCAAGACGGATGATAGTTTCATCAGGATAAGTATCCGCAAACGCCTGATCCAGTAACGAGCGCGAAATCCCTTGCGAGGCCGCCTCTTGCTTAAACTGCTCCACCCATTGTGCGTAAGGCATCGGGTTATGTTGAGCATTCGCCTGCCCCACCGTCATCATGGCAAAAACCGCCGCTATAATCAGCTTTTTCATCAGTCTTCCCTCAATTTTTATTCTTATTCTTGCGTCTTTCACTTAAAAGTCTAAGCGTGGATGGCATGGAATCTGCCACGTTAAACCACATACTGCAACAAATGAGTAACCCTCCCGCGCTGCATATAGGCAAAATTGCTGTGGATTACTCTGTGCTCATTGCCCAATATTTACCTAAAAATCTGCATGTTATCTGTGATATCCACACTCAGCAGCGGCTCCCCTTCCCTACTTTGTGTTTTAATCCGCCACCCAAAGCTGATATGCCTACCGTGGAAACTATCCGCCAGCAAACCGCAAAGGCCGATGCGCTGATTGCCGTGGGCAGCGGCACCATCAACGACCTCGTGAAATATGCGAGCTTTCTGGATGGCAAACCCTACCTCGTCATTGCCACTGCGCCTTCGATGAATGGCTATGT
>JBILIE010000188.1:0-3664 GCA_044350115.1 Rickettsiales bacterium | reverse complement strand
CCGTTTCGGTTCTGGTTCCGCTACCTTTCGACAAGACCTTCGATTATCTTGTGCCCGAAGGGATGCAGGTAAGCGCAGGCGATTATGTGCGTGTGCCGTTTGGGGCGCAGGAAGTCTATGGGGTGGTGTGGGGCGGTGCAGAATCTGGAATCGAGAATCTGGAATCTAGAAAAAAGCTCAAAACCATTGCCGCAAAAACCGACCACCTCCCGCCGATGTCGGATCAGATGCGGAGCTTTATTGACTGGGTGGCATGGTACACAATCGCGCTCAAAGGCAATGTGCTAAAAATGGCGATGAGCGTGCCAGAAGCGCTGCATCCGCTCAGTGCAAGGCAGCGCAAGGGAGGCGTCGGTGGTTTGTCGTCAGTCGCCAGTGTGCGAGAGCTAAATCCCGCGCAACAAGAGGCTGCCGAGATATTAGCCGAAAGACTCGATGCGGGTTTTTCGGTCACGGTGCTCGACGGCGTAACGGGTTCGGGTAAGACAGAAGTCTATTTTGATGCGATGGCAAAAATCCTTTCACTCCCCCTCAGGGGGAGTCCGCAAGCGCAAGTCCTTGTTCTCCTCCCCGAAATTGCGCTCTCTGTTCAATGGCTCTCCCGCTTTGAGCAACATTTTGGCGAGCTTCCGCATTTATGGCATAGCGGGGTGACGCCAGCGCGCAAACGTGAAACATGGCGGGCGATTGCACGGGGCGAAGCGAGGGTGGTGGTGGGTGCGCGCTCGGCGCTGTTTTTACCCTTCCAAAATCTGCGATTGATGGTGGTGGATGAGGAGCACGAGCATTCCTATAAGCAGGAAGAAGGCGTGATGTATCAAGCCCGCGATATGGCGGTGATGCGCGCTCAGCGGGAACAATGCCCGATTGTGCTGGCTTCTGCTACGCCCTCGCTGGAGTCGGTGGTGAATGTCGAGCAAGGCAAATATCATCTGCTGCATTTGCCGCATCGTCATGGTGGCGCGACGCTGCCCGCAGTGGAGCTGGTGGATATGCGCCAGCATAAACCTCGCGCCGAACATTGGATTTCAGAACCCTTGCGCGCCGCGCTGGAGCGGACGCTGGAAGCGGGTCAGCAAGCGATGCTCTTCATCAATCGCCGTGGCTTTGCGCCGTTGGTTTTGTGTAAATCTTGTGGTCATCGTTTTGGTTGTCCGCATTGCGATGCGTGGTTGGTGGAGCATAAGCATCCACCGCGTTTGCAATGCCATCATTGCGATTATCGCACGCCACCACCCGCCCATTGCCCCGAATGCGGCGTGGCGGATGCGATGCATCCTTGCGGCCCAGGGGTGGAGCGGCTCGCAGCAGAGGCGGCGCAGCTTTTCCCCGAGGCGCAAATTGGCCTGATGACGAGCGATAGTTTACCCACAGCTTCGGCAGTGGAACATTTGATTGAAGCAGTCGAGCGTGGTGGCGTGAATTTGCTCATTGGCACGCAGATGATGGCGAAGGGGCATCACTTCCCCAACCTCGCACTCGTGGGCGTGGTGGATGCGGATATGGGCTTGATGGGCGGCGATCTGCGCGCCAGTGAACGCTCCTGGCAGTTATTGCATCAGCTCGCAGGACGAGCAGGGCGCGAGGCCATTAAAGGCAAAGTGATGGTGCAGACCTATCAACCCGAACATGCGGTGATGCAGGCCTTGCTGCATCATGATCGCGAGAATTTTATTGAAGCCGAAAAACACGGGCGCGAGCAAGCGGGGATGCCGCCTTTCGGTCGTCTCGCTGCGCTGATTTTAGAAGGAAAAGATGAGGCCGAAGTGCAAAATGCTGCGCGTTTGTTAGCGAAAGAAATCCCCGCTTATCGCGGGATGCAGCTCTTCGGCCCTGCACCTGCACCGCTTTCTATCTTACGCGGAAAATATCGCTATCGCTTACTCCTCAAAACCGCACGGGAAGTGAATTTGCCGCGATTACTGCGTGAATGGCTGGAGCCGATTAAACTACCCAAAAATGTGCGGCTGAAGGTGGATGTCGATCCGTATAGCTTTATGTGAGAGGTAATTATATTGATCTGGATGATTTAGTTTAGACAGAGTATGAAAGTGAAATGAAACAATTGCTCGTTTTACGCCATGCCAAAGCTGCGGCTGAAAGCCATAGTGGCAATGATCACGACCGCCCGCTGAATGAACAAGGCGTGGAGGCTGCGCGGTTTATGGGAAAATATCTGGCGAAATATGCGGAATTGCCGGATTTGGTCTGTTGCTCTGATGCGGTGCGTACTCGCCAAACCTTTGTTGAAATGCAAAACCAGCTGAGCCGTCCGCTGCCAGTGAGTTATCAAAATGGGCTGTATTTAGCCAGCACCGGCGATTTGCTAGATTATATCAACGCCATCCCCGAAGCGGCGCAGCGCGTGATGATTGTGGGGCATAATCCCGGAATGCACCAGCTTGCAAGAATATTATGCGAGAGCGGTGAACCTAACGCGATGGATGCGTTGGAATATAAATTCCCAACCGGTAGCATTGCATGGGTGGAATTCTCCGATGATGTGTTGTGGAAGCAGATAATGCCCAATAGTGGCACGCTCAAAGCCTTCTGGCAGCCAAAAGTGCTGATGGAATCTGAAGAGTAAAACTCTCCGAGGGCGGGGCGTTTATTTGCGTTTATTGGTCGCTGCCGCAATTTTGAGATACACGCCATTGGGCAGCAATTGCAACAGCTTCATCAGTAACGTGAATTTTTTGGGAAAGTGGATTTCAAAGGCTCGGCTTTTTAGACCCTTAGCAATATATTTTGCGGCGGCTTCGGCGGTGATCATCATCGGCATATCGAAGCTATTGGTCGCCGTCATCGGCGTTTCTACAAAGCCGGGGCAGAGGAGCCGTACATCGATTCCGTGTGGTTTTTCTTCCACAGCCAGACTCTCGGCAAGGTTGATAATGGCGGCTTTGGTGGCGCTATAGGGTTGACCATTGGGTAGGCCACGATACCCTGCGACTGACCCACAAAATACAAGCTGACCTTTGCCTTGAGCACGCAAGACAGGCAAGACGGCATGGGCAACATACATTGAGCCAAGCAGGTTGATTTCTACCGTTTTGCGATAATCTGCAGGCGTGAGTTCGGCAAAGCCAGAGGGTTGATAGATCGCAGCAAGGTTAATCACGGCATCAATCCGCGAGAAATGCCGCG
This sequence comes from Rickettsiales bacterium, assembly GCA_044350115.1. GTDB lineage: Bacteria > Pseudomonadota > Alphaproteobacteria > Rickettsiales > JALZUV01 > JBILIE01. The sequence goes on along the minus strand of JBILIE010000188.1, from coordinate 517 downwards.
CAACATTCTCTGTGGCGATGGCAACGGCGGCGGCATCGGAAACATCCAGCGTGAGTGCCAGCACATTGCCGCTCATTTCCTGTTGGATTTTCTCCAGCTCGCTGTGGCGGCGGGCGGAGATGGCAAGATTTGCTCCCAGCGCCGCCAGTTCTTTTGCAAGTGCCTTGCCAATGCCGCTGCTTGCGCCGATGATCCAGATGTTCTGATTGTGATACATATTATTTCTTTTGCATAAAGATGGTCAGCTCTGCAACGGTAAGCCCAAATTTTTTGATGTAGGAACGATTCATCAGCGTTTTTTCATCCAATTGCCACATCCAATCGTCGAAGCGCACATGATAGGTTGTGTCGCCCACGGGCAGATTCATCATGTAATTCCAGCGGGCGGCATTGCCCTTGGTTTCGCCTGTGGCTTTATCAATAATATCGGCTGCGCGGCCTTCATATTGTCCATTAGGAAGTTTATTGATAGTCCAGATACGGGTTTGATGCTCGCCATCATTATAGACAAAGGCTT
>JBILIE010000186.1:0-3737 GCA_044350115.1 Rickettsiales bacterium | reverse complement strand
TTAAATTAGGTCTTATGGCAGCCGCAGCCGTTGTTATGGTTAGCTTTTTTGTTTTCCTTACGCTTCGTATGTCCTCGCCTGTGATGGCTCCGCTTTATAATGAACTGCCGATGAAGGACAGCTCCGCCATTGTGAGCGAGCTGGAAAAACGTGGCATCCCTTACGAATTGCGTGCCGATGGGTCGCAAATTTTGGTGCCTTCCGATAATGTTCTACGTTTGCGTATGAATATGGCTGAAAAAGGCCTGCCCACGGGCGGATCTATCGTCGGTTACGAGATTTTTGATAAAAGCGACGCGATGGGCACTTCCAATTTTGTGCTCAACCTTAATATGATTCGCGCCTTAGAGGGCGAACTTTCCCGCACCATTGGCTCCTTCCAGAATATCGAATCAGCGCGGGTGCATCTAGTGATGCCTAAACGCGAATTATTCACACGCGAAAAAGAAGAGCCTACAGCTTCGGTCGCCATTACGATGCGCGGCAGCTCGCGGCTAGGTAAAGGTGAAATTGCAGCGATTTCACATGTCGTGGCAACGGCAGTTCCTGGTTTGCAATCCAATAAAATCACCATTGTAGACAGTCAGGGTCGCTTACTAGCCAAAGGCGTGGGCGAAGGCGAAGAAGATTCCAGCTACGCTTCCGACGCACAGGAATACCGGATAAATTACGAGCGCCGCACTCGCGATACGATCGAAAATCTTCTCGCCAGCACTCTTGGTGCTGATAAAATAAAAGCCGAAGTCACCGCCGATATTGGCTTTGATCGTGTAGTTACCAAATCTGAAAAATACGATCCAGAAAGTCAGGTGGCGCGCTCGATTCAGGAAAGCGACGAGCAGGAAACCAGTAACGAAAAAGACGCAGGCGATACCGTAAGCGTTGCTAACAACCTGCCCGATGCCAATAAAGGCGGCGCTTCTGGCAATCAATCATCGCATTCTACCAAGCGCACCGATGCAACTACCAATTTTGAAATCTCCAAAGAAATTCGCAATCAAGTAAGCGAAACGGGCAAAGTAAATCGCCTTTCTGTGGCGGTGCTGGTGGATGGTTCTTACACTCCTGATAAAGAGGGTAAGCAGATTTATTCTCCCCGTTCGCCTGAAGAACTGAAGCAAATTGCAACTCTTGTAAAATCTGCCATCGGCTTCGACGAAAAACGTGGCGATACGGTAGAAGTAGTCAATATGCAATTCTCTGGCGCACCCGCTCCGCTTGAAGATACAGGCCCACTCGGCTGGCTGCAAGACGACCTCCACAGCATTGTGCAAACACTTGTCATTGGTGGCGTAGCAATCCTTGCGATTCTACTGGTGATTCGTCCATTGGTCACACGCGCTATCGAATCAACCCGCACTGTGCCTGAAATGGACGAAGCAGAGCAGGCTGCGCTCAATGGTCCTTCTATTTCTGCCCAACTCACCGATCAACGCTTTGCAGGTGAGGGGGAAAACGAGGATGACATGATTAATATTGATCGCATACAGGGACGAGTAAAATCAGGAAGTTACCGAAAAATCAGTGAGGCGATAGATAAGCATCCTGATGAAGCGTTAGGGGTGCTGCGTCGTTGGATGATGGCTGCATAAAAAAACATTTAAGTTCAATCTAGGGATTACAGCGATGGCTGCCGCAAAAGAAAACGACTACAAAAAGCTCACAGGCATTCAGAAAACCGCCATCATGTTAATGTCGATGGGCGACGATAATGCCGCCAAGCTTTTCAGTTTAATGGACGACGAAGAAATTAAAGAAATTTCGGGCGCAATGGCCACTCTTGGCCCCGTAGATTCTGAAACGGTAGAAAAATTATTTGTTGAATTTGCTGAACAAATGTCTTCTGCTGGTGTGGTAATGGGCACGCTGGGCAGCACGGAACAATTACTGCTCAAAGCCCTCGGCAAAGACCGTGTCGATTCGATTATGGAAGATATTCGTGGCCCTGCAGGTCGCACCACATGGGATAAACTGGGCAGTGTGAGCGAGGACGTTCTCGCCGCCTATCTCAAGAACGAATATCCACAAACCATTGCACTGGTGTTATCTAAAGTGAAGGCCGACCACGCCGCTCGCGTGTTAACCGCACTGCCTGAAGAACTCTCACTTGACGTGATCACGCGTATGCTCGGCATGGAATCAGTCAAAAAAGAAGTGCTCGATGGCATCGAAAAAACCCTGCGTGTTGAATTTATGAGCAACCTCGCGAAAACGCAGCGCCGCGATAGCCACGAGATGATGGCAGAGATCTTCAACAATTTCAGCCGCGATGCCGAAACCAAATTTATGTCTGCACTCGAATCTCGCAGTGCCGAAGATGCTGAACGTATCCGCGCACTCATGTTCACTTTTGCAGATCTTATTAAAATTGATCCTTCGGGCATTCAATCGGTCATGCGTGGCGTGGACAAAGACAAATTGGCCATCGCCATGAAAGGCGCATCGGAAGAAATCAAGGATCTCTTCTTCTCCAATATGTCAGAACGTGCTTCTAAAATTCTACGCGAAGATATGGAATCAATGGGACCTGTACGCCTAAAAGACGTGGATGAAGCACAGATGTATATCGTTTCCATCGCCAAAGATTTAGCAGCTAAAGGCGAGATTGTGATTGCCGATGCCAGCGGCGCCGAACAATTAGTGTATTAGGGAATCAGTAATGCGTATTGGACAATTTGCTTTTGAATCACTTGCACCAGAAGAAATGCATGCGAACTCTGCGTTTGTCGCCACTCAGCGCGGCGATAATGTGATTGCTGTTGATATTGCGCCACCACCGCCCCCTCCCCCTAGTTTTAACGAAGCAGAGCTAGAAGCCGCCAAACAAGCCGCTTATGAAGAAGGGTTTATGGCAGGCAAGCTGGAAGGCCGCCGTGAAGTTGACCATGAGTCGATGGAAGTGCAACAGAATATGAATCAGGTTTGCACCACCATCAGCCATCACATCGACAATCTCACACAGCAACATCAGCAATATTTAATCTCTAAACAAGCCGATTTAGGCCGCTTGGTGCTGGGATGCTCGGAAAGACTAGCTGTAGAAGCCCTGCGCAAAGAACCTCTGGCAGATATTGAAGCGATGGTGCGCGATTGCCTTGGGCTGATGATGGGCAAGCCAGAAGTGACTGTTAAAGTTCACCCCAAGCTGCAACAGCCGCTCATGCAGAAATTTGGCAACCGCATTAAGGTGATTAGCAACCCAGAGATGAACCCTGTAGATTGCCATATTGCATGGAGCTACGGCGAAGCTACTCGCGAGATTGATAAAATCTGGGGTAATATTGAAGAAACCATAGATCGGTATTTTGCAATCTCTGCTACTGAGATGAGCCAGCAGACACTTGCACAAAGCACTACCACTCACGAATCACACATCGATAATTTACCAGAGGGAGAAGACCATGGCGGATCAAATGAATGATATGGCAGAGGCATTAGGGCGTGGCCCCGAAAGTCTGAGCTTGGAAGCGGTTTACGATATTCCCGTAAAGCTTTCAGTCGTGCTCGGCAAAACCACGATGCAGGTGAGCCAGTTACTAAAACTGGGGCGCGGCGCGGTGATTGAACTTGATCGCAAAGTTGGCGAGCCTATCGATGTCTATGTCAACGATCGCCTCGTCGCTCGCGGCGAGATTGTGGTAGTAGAAGACCGCATCGGCGTAACGATGACTGAGATCATTAAGAATGAGAAATAGTCACCAAACGGGTGATTGCCGACTGAAGACTGGAGACTAAAA
>JBILIE010000045.1:0-9151 GCA_044350115.1 Rickettsiales bacterium | reverse complement strand
TGAGATTGGTAAAGAAATTACCCATACGACGCTCTAAAAAGGCGGGCAATATAAAGTGATACACCTGCGAAAGCGGGCGCAACACAACCATGTCCACCCCTTTATTGAAAACGAACACGCTGCGGTTAAAGCCCTCTAGCGGGTCATTCGCATTGGCGGGGCGGGCGTTGAGATAATCGTCTGCGTTATTTTCCGCCGATACATAATCGACATCAGAAGCGGCAGTTGCCGCCGCAGCATTATTGGCAGAGGTAGTCGCCGCATGAGCATCGCCTACGCCCAGGTGGAAAACACCTGCCACGATTACGGCGGATAATAATAATTGCTTCAACGACATTTTAAACACTCCTAGAGATACGGTATTGCAACACAAAGCGAGTTTATGCAAGTTCAACCTAGCTTTAAAAAGCTAAAACTTTCTAAACGCGAGCAATCGTTTAACGTGCCATCATTAATTAACGTGTTTTTACCCTTAATAGTGTCATGTCTGCCACACATCTTGCACTTCACGGCCTCGAATTTGCTGTTACCGCGCCGCCGCCCAAAGTCTCCTTCGAATTCTTCCCACCGAAGAACGAGGCGATGGAGGAGCGTTTGTGGCAAAGCATTCTGCGCCTTGCCCCACTAAACCCTCAATTTGTGTCCGTGACTTACGGCGCAGGCGGTAGCACGCGGGAACGCACGCATGAAACGCTCAAGCGATTGCTGAAAGAAACCCGCCTCACTCCTGCCGCGCATCTTACCTGTGTGGGATCCACGCGGGAAGAGGTAGATGCAGTGGCACAGGATTATTGGGACTCAGGCATTCGTCATATCGTTGCCCTGCGCGGCGATACGCCGAAAGATCAAGCAAGCTATACACCGCATCCCAATGGCTATGCCTATGCGAGTGATCTGGTGGCGGGGCTGAAAAAGATCGGCAATTTCGATATTTCCGTGGCGGCCTATCCTGAAAAACATCCCGAAGCCTCATCGCTGTTTATGGATATCGAATATCTACGGCGTAAAATTGATGCGGGGGCGAATCGCGCCATCACGCAATTATTTTTCAACCCCGATGTGTATTTGCGCTTTCGTGATCTCTGCGCGACTGCGGGCGTGGCGGTGCCGATTATCCCCGGAATCTGCCCCATTGGTAATTTCTGGCAAGTACAACGCTTCGCCAAAAGCTGCGGAGCAACCATCCCCGCATGGATCGCCAAAATTTTCGACGGCCTCGAAAACGACGACACCACGCATGAAATGCTCGCCGCTGCCGTAGCCGCCGAAATCTGCCAACGCCTGCGCCGCGAAGGGGTGGACGAGTTTCATTTCTACACCCTCAACCGTGCCGATCTTACCTATGCACTAGGCCGAATGCTGGGCATGGGAAATAGCGATGATTGGGTGATTTAGCGCTGCAATGCACTGGTTTTCTTCTGAATGTTGGGAATCAGATCGGTTACCGCGATTGTTCCGCTTTTTCGTGCAACGGCGCAATTGAATGCCGCATCAAAAAGCCCTGGAACACCTGGGGTGGTTCCCGTCGTGCGCTTAATAAAAAACTCTTTATTATGCCCCATTTCGCCAGGATCTGGCGTGATTATTACAAGTTCCATTTTGCTCTTGTCCCAGTATAACCCCTCAGGTGTGGAGTGTGAAGTGACAAGCAAACCATTGCGTGCCAGCGGGCTGACTGATGCTTTTCCTAATTCGTGATCCTCAGGAATCGTGCCCTCAAACCCTGTACGGCGCCAGGTCACTTCATCGTCTAAACTCTGAAACACAATATGGGTAAAGTTTGGCGGTGCGTCTTCCTCTGTAATATCAAGCCTAGGTGTTTTAGAAACATTGCCAATAGTGATAGAAACAATTTCAGGCAAGACATCCGCTTTGTTTGCTTGAACGAGGGAGCGTCTAAAGTTCTCTGCCAAAATACTGCCCGCACTATAGCCAAAAAGCGTAAGTTTTGTTTTTCCTTCTATAAGAGGAAGTAGAAACTGCTGCACAACCTCCTCTGCATCTTTACGAAGATAATCAGGATTATTGTTGGTCAAGTCGGTTTGCTCACGTGCTCCTTCTGAGGAGGGATAAGACAACACAATAATATCAGCTAAAGTGGCATTATTGCCTTTGCGTAATACGCGTTTGGCTTCTTTTGCATAACTGGCGATGCTTTTACGCATCTTTTCATCATCTTCAAACTCTGCTTTTTGAATGAGAGGATCTAAGGTTTCAGGATGGTCGTGAGGATGATGTGTATTGGATCCCGGCAGCATGAAGACAACATTTTTGCCGCGAATATGTGCTAAATCTGCAATCTCCTCCAGCTGACTTTGGCCTTCCACAGTATGAATCTGCCGCCATAAGCGCAATCGAGCAGAGTGATGTTCAGTATCAGACATACATTCCTCAAATGAAATATTGGGAAGGTACTATAACGCATTAATGTTACAGCTTGATTACAGTGGCATAATATTTCACTGTGGCAGCCTATGTCCAAACCCTTCCAACTCACCTCCGACTATTCCCCTGCGGGCGACCAGCCGCAAGCGATTGCGAAGCTGTGCGCGGGGTTGCAGGCAGGGCGGCAAGATCAAGTGTTGCTCGGCGTGACAGGTTCGGGCAAGACCTTTACCATGGCGAATATCATCCAAAATTTGCAGCGCCCTGCGATGGTGATGGCGCATAATAAAACCCTCGCGGCGCAATTGTATCAGGAGATGAAACACTTTTTCCCGCATAATGCGGTGGAATATTTTGTGTCTTATTATGATTACTACCAGCCGGAAGCCTATATTGCCCGCACCGATACTTTCATCGAGAAGGACTCCAGCATCAACGAGCAGATCGACCGCCTGCGTCACTCTGCCACCCGCGCCTTGCTGGAGCGGCGGGACGTGATTGTGATTGCTTCCGTCAGTTGCATTTACGGTATCGGTTCCGCCGAGAGCTACAGCATGATGGTGCGCGACATTAAAGCAGGGCAGATGTACGACCAGCGCGAGCTGATGAAAACGCTGACGGAACTGCAATATGACCGCAACGATATTGACTTTCATCGCGGTACTTTCCGCGTGCGCGGTGATGTGCTCGATATTTTCCCCGCCCACTTAGAAGATCGCGCATGGCGGCTCAGTTTCTTCGGCGACGAGCTGGAGCAGATTCAGGAATTTGACCCACTGACAGGCGAGTTTCTGGGGCGGTTAGAGCAGGTATTGGTCTATCCAAACAGCCATTATGTCATCCCGCGCCCGAGCATTGATCGCGCCATCAAAACCATCAAGGCCGAGCTGATGGAGCGGCTGCCCCAATTTGCCGCCCAAGGAAAATTGGTGGAAGAACAACGCCTTGCCCAGCGCACGCAGTATGATTTGGAGATGATTCAGGAAACGGGCATGTGCAAAGGCATCGAGAATTATTCGCGCCATTTGAGCGGCTCCAAACCGGGGGAAGCGCCGCCGACGTTGTTTTCCTATATGCCCAAAGACGCGCTGTTATTTGTCGATGAATCGCATGTTTCAGTGCCGCAAATCGGCGGCATGTATAGCGGTGACAGATCCCGCAAAACAACGCTGACCGAGCATGGCTTTCGCCTGCCGAGTTGTATGGATAACCGCCCAATGAAGTTCGAGGAATGGGACGCGATGCGCCCGCAAACGGTGTTTGTTTCGGCAACACCGAGCAAGTGGGAAATGGAGCGCGCACAAGGTGAAGTGGTGGAGCAAATTATCCGCCCAACAGGCCTCACCGATCCGCCGTATGAAATTCGCCCCGTGGCGATTCAGGTGGACGACCTGATGGCCGAAGCCCGCGAAACCATCAAAAAAGGCTACCGTGTGATGGTGACGACGCTCACCAAACGCATGGCGGAAGAACTCACGGAATATCTGACCGAAGCGGGTAATAAAGTGGCCTATCTGCACAGCGATGTGGACACGCTGGATCGGATTGAAATTATCCGCGATTTGCGTCTTGGCACCTACGATATCCTCGTCGGCGTGAACCTATTGCGCGAAGGGTTAGACATCCCAGAATGCGGGCTGATGGCAATTTTGGATGCTGATAAAGAAGGCTTCCTGCGCTCCGCCACTTCGTTAATTCAGACCATTGGCCGTGCGGCGCGCAATGTCGATTCCAAAGTGATTCTCTACGCCGATCGCATCACTAACAGCATGAAAATCGCGCTGGACGAAACCGACCGCCGCCGCGCCATCCAAATCGCGCATAACGAAGCCCACGGCATCACCCCACAATCCATCAAAAGCCGTATTTCGGAATCGATGCAGGATAAGCCCAAAGAAGAGTCCAGAGTTCAGAGTTCAGAGTTCAGCCTCAAGAAAACAGGGCAAGCCGTGGGCGAAAATCTTGCCAACCACCTCAAAGCCCTGCGCGATCAAATGCTCAAAGCCGCCTCTGATCTGGAATTCGAAGAAGCCTCGCGGTTGAGGGACGAGATTAAAAGGCTTGAGGGGAAGAGGTGATTTCCGCTTTTGCAAAAGGTCGCACGGCTTTGATTTTTTCTGCCAATTCGGCGCTTATTCGCCAGACATCATAATTACGCTGCATATTCAGCCAGAGTTGTGGCGTGGTACGAAAAGCGCGAGCAAGGAGCAGCGCCATTTCTACCGATACACTAGCACGGCCATTAATCACACGCGACAGCGTTTTTCGATCGACGCCCAGCTGTGCAGCAACCGCCGTGACGCTAAGTCCCGCAGGTTCCATCTCTAACCCCCAAAGCACTTCTCCTGGGTGGGGAGGGTTATGTTGTGGTTTCATTTGCTGCTCCTAGTGATAATCGGTATAATCCACAATCTCCGCATCGCCTTTCTCAAAACGAAAGGTAATGCGCCAATTGCCGTTAACGGTGACTGACCACAAATCTTTCTTATCGCCTTTCAGCCGATGCAATCTGGCACCGTGAAAGTTCATATCTTCTATTACTTCAGCGGCATCTAAGCGCTGCAAGATCAGGCGTAGTTTAGAAGCGTGTTTTGCTTGAATACCTGAGATATTTTCAGCTTCCCAAAACGTGCGGAGGCCTTTATGCGCGAAGGAAAGAATCATTTGTTTACGATACCCTTAAACTATACCGCATAACGCCCCAGCTTGTCAAGCTAAAGCCCCTCAACAAACTTCCCCAACCCCAATTGGCGAACACGTTTGCAGCGTTCGGCGGCAAGGATGCTGCGGAGCAGATCGAGGCTGTGGTCGAAGTCGCTATTGATAATGACATAATCATATTCGCCCCAATGGCTGATTTCGCTATCGGCCTTGGTCATACGGCGCAGCACTGTTTCGTCACTATCCTGTGCGCGGCCACGCAGGCGGCTTTCCAGCTCGGCCATCGAGGGGGGGAGGATGAAGACGCTGACCAAATCATCAGGCCGTTTTTTGCGTAATTTCTGCGTGCCTTGCCAGTCGATGTCGAAAATAACATCCTTGCCGCTGGTGAGCTTTTCTTCGACAAAGCTCGACGGCGTGCCGTAATGATTGCCAAAAACTTTGGCATATTCGAGGAATTGCGCGGTGGAGACCATGTCTAAAAATTCGCGCTCGCTGTAAAAGAAATAATCTTTGCCGTTTTCTTCCCCTGGGCGGATGCCGCGAGTGGTGGCCGAAATCGAAAGCGTCAGATGGTTGTCGTCCTGCAACAGGGCGCGCGAAAGCGAGGTTTTACCTGCGCCAGAGGGCGAGGACAGCACGAACATAATCCCGCGCCGTTGCATGTGTTCAAGCCAATGAGGGAAAGCGGAAGTAGGGGTTGTCATGGCGATTAATGCTCCATTTTAGCAGAAAGGGGGCGAGTTTTCACCTCAAGCTTTATCATTTCGCCAGAGCTGAATTTCAGCATCAGCGGAAATTCTTCACCCGTATCCAATTTTTTGGTCAGCCCAAAGAGCATGATATGCAAGCCATGGGGTTTAAAATTTACCGTGCTTTTTGCCGGAATAATGACCTCTGTCCGTTGATCCATATTCATCACACCATTCGCATCCATGGTGGTTTCATGTATTTCGGCACGCTTGGCGATCGGGCTGTGCACGCGGATCAATTTCAGCGCATCATCGCCCTGATTTTCAAGGGTGAAATACACAGATATCGCCGCATGTTCTGTCAGCGGCGCCGTCGTCCATGCGTCCTGTATAAGGGGGATATGGGCGGTTGCCGTATCGCTTTTCGCCAACACATAAGAGGCGGAAAACAAGGTAATTGCGGTAAACAAACAAGCAGTGAAAATGGGTTTCATCATTGGCTCCGATTAGAGTTTGAGCGCTTTTTTCACGCCATCGGCGAGAGCTTCAGGAGTGGCGTTATGCGGGAAATGAGCGAGATATTTGCCGTCTTTATCCATCAAATAAATAAAGCTGCTATGATTGATCATGTAGTCCATTTTGGTCTGTTCGCTTTTTTCGTAATAGACCTTATACGCAAGCGCCGCTTGTTTGGTGGCTTCAACGGATCCCGTCAGTGCGATCAGATGGGGGAAATTGCTGGCAAACTCTTTCATCACCGCCACGGTATCGCGCTCGGGATCAATGGAGATAAACACTTGCTGAGGGGCATTTTCGCCTAGTATTTTGCTGGCTTGTTGAATGTTCAGCAACCCCGTAGGGCAAATATCAGGGCAGAAGGTAAAGCCGAAGTAAACAAGGCTGGGCTTGCCCTTCAGGGTTTCATTCGTCACGGTTTTACCGTTTTGATCTGTCAGCGAGAATGCGCCGCCAATCGTGACTTCCTGCGGTGCCTGATTTGGCTGCACGAGAAATAAATAACCGCCCGTAAGGATCACCAGAATCAGCGTGAAAATTTTAGCAAATAAGACCATGCGTTCTTCTATAAAGCTTATCGGCGCATCAGGCAATCACGCGCTTCGTTAAGTTTTCCTGCCAAATATCCATTGCCGCCTGCATCGGGATGAAGCTTGAGCATCAATTGCTTATAGGCCTTTTGAATCTCAATCTCGCTGGCAGTTTCGTCCACGCCCAGAATCATCGCCGCTTCGACGCGGCTCATAGCAGAGGAGGAAGCGGTAGGTGGCGCATTGCGCTCAAATGTTGTGGAATCACGGCGCAAAAACGGCAGCAACATCCACACCCAATATTGCAACCGCATAAACGCCTGCACCCAGCCCACGCGAAACACCAGCAACAAAAACACCGCCAAACCGCCCGTAAGCAGCCAATCGACAAACTTACCCTGTTCCTGAGGCGAGGACGATGCCTGCTTCTGCTTTTTAGACATTAGCCACAAGCAAGTACCGAGAATGAGAACACCGAGAATCCACATTCTCGTCGCTCCCTACGCCGCTTTGAGGTTCTTTACTGCATTCACAATTTTCTGTGCTGCATCTGCCAGATTATCGGCTGATTGCACAGGCAGGCCAGATTTCGCCAGAATTTCTTTACCCAGTTCCACATTCGTGCCTTCCAAACGCACGACCAATGGCACATTCAAATTCACTTCTTTTGCCGCCGCAATTACGCCTTCCGCAATAATATCGCAGCGCATAATGCCACCGAAAATGTTGATGAGTACGCCTTCTACATTGGGATCCGACAGGATCAATTTGAAGGCTGCGGTTACTTTTTCTTTCGTCGCACCGCCGCCAACGTCAAGGAAGTTAGCGGGCATGCTGCCGTAAAGCTGGATGATGTCCATCGTCGCCATCGCCAGACCCGCGCCATTGACCATGCAACCAATATTGCCGTCCATTTTAATGTAAGCGAGGTCGAATTTCGAGGCTTCGAGTTCCAGCGGATCTTCTTCCGATTCATCGCGTAATTCCACGATACCCGGTTGGCGGAACAGCGAGTTGCTATCAAAATTCATTTTCGCATCCAGCGCAATCAGCTGGCCAGTTTTGCTAATAATAAGCGGGTTGATTTCCACTTGGCTGGCATCCGTGGCGATGAAAGCATTGTAAATGCCTTCGGCAAACACGCCAAAATCTTTCATTAATTCTGTAGGAATGTTGAGTGCAAACGCCATTTTGCGCGCGTGGAAAGCTTGGAATCCTGATGCAGGATCTACCTTCACGGTCGCGATTTTTTCGGGGGTGTTATGCGCCACTTCTTCAATATCCATCCCGCCTTCGGTGGAAACCATGAAGGTTACCCATGAGCTGCTGCGGTCGATCACGGCTGAAAAATACAGCTCTTTTTCAATGTCGCTGCCCTTTTCGATATAGACGCGTTTGACTTGCTGACCTGCAGGGCCCGTTTGCGGAGTCACCAACTGCATACCAATCATGTTTTTGGTCAGTTCGCGCACTTCGTCGGTGGTTTTTGCCAGCTTCACGCCGCCGCCTTTGCCGCGCCCGCCCGCATGAATTTGCGCTTTGACTACCCAGAGATTGCCGCCAATTTCCTTAGCAATCGCCTCCGCCTCGGCAGGAGTGAGGGCAACTTTGCCTTCAGAAACAGGCACGCCGAATTTCTTGAGTACGGCTTTAGCTTGATATTCATGGATGTTCATGGCGGCTTTCCCTTATTTTTAATTTTAACGTGCTATAAGATAGCAGGGCGGCAAGAGAGAATCAAGCCGCCCTGTAAAGATGTCTTAAATAGAAAATCAGGCTACCCCTGATCCAAAAAGCTCCGAAGCTTGCGTGAGCGGCTTGGATGCTTCAGTTTACGCAACGCTTTGGCCTCAATCTGGCGGATACGCTCACGCGTAACGCTAAATTGCTGCCCGACTTCTTCCAGCGTGTGATCAGTGTTCATGCCGATGCCAAAACGCATACGCAGCACACGCTCCTCACGCGGGGTGAGGCTGGCGAGAATACGCGTAGTGGTTTCGCGCAGATTGCTGTGAATCGCGGAATCAACGGGCAGAATCGCGTTTTTGTCTTCGATGAAATCACCGAGTTGTGAGTCTTCTTCATCACCAATAGGGGTTTCCAAAGACACGGGTTCCTTGGCAATTTTCATCACCTTACGCACTTTATCGAGCGGCATGACGAGGCGTTCTGCCAATTCTTCCGGCGTAGGCTCACGACCGATCTCATGCAGCATCTGGCGGCTGGTGCGCACGATTTTATTGATGGTTTCAATCATGTGCACCGGAATACGGATGGTGCGCGCCTGATCCGCGATCGAGCGCGTAATCGCCTGACGAATCCACCATGTTGCATAGGTGCTGAATTTATAGCCACGGCGATATTCAA
>JBILIE010000184.1:0-3766 GCA_044350115.1 Rickettsiales bacterium | reverse complement strand
GTTCCATATCGCGTTTGATTTCCACTTCCGATTGTTGAAACCAATGGAGGAAGCTCTGTAGCGATGGTTGATGGAGTTTTTCGTAATGCAGTGCCAGCGAGAGAAATTCACTTAAGGGATCGCTTACCTCGTCGCCCATTCGTGCAACAAAGGCTTTACGTCCACCTTCTGCTTCCAACACCCGTGAAAACATTTCGTATGGCGGCAGATAGTCCACCACGCTTAGCCATGATTCCAGCCGCGCTGCCGCTCCATGTTTAGTATCGCGCAATGCCTGCCATACGGTTCCTTTACGCGCATGACACAACTCAAAAATCTGATCTTCACTAAAATTAAACAAAGGTGATTTGAGCAAGCAGGCGAGGTTTAAATCATCCTCTGGCAGCAATAAAAATTGTGCGAGAGCTTGCATGTCCTGCACGGCAATATGCTCGCCAAGCTTGAGGCGATCCGCTCCTGCCAGTGGCACCTGATGGTGCTTGAGCGCCGCAATCAGAAACTCAAAAAACCGATCACGGTTACGCACCAAAATAATAATATCACGTGCCTGCACAGGCCTGTTATGGCCTGAAAGCAAACGCCCCTCATGCAGCCAATCTGCAATCGTTGTGGCTATATTTTCTGCCAGCATCCGTTGTGGCAATTCGGGGATCACTTGCTCGTCTGGTATCGTCCATGCCTCGCGTTCCAGCACGTCTTCTGCTTCGCAGAGCGGCCATAGCTCAACCCTTCCCGCCGTATTGCGCTTTGCCTGATGCAGCACTTCGCTTTCTGAAAAAATAACGCCAGATTTTACCGCCGCATCCGCAAACACCGCATCCACCACCTGCAACACTGCCGCTGCGGAGCGAAACGACATCGATAAATTCACTGGCTTAAAACTTTTCTCTGCAGCTTTGATTTGCTGTGCAAAAAACTGTTTCATCTCGGCAAAAGCGCGAGGCTCTGCACCTTGAAAACTATAGATGGATTGTTTTTCGTCCCCCACCACAAACAAAGTACGTTTTTTTTTCGCTGCAGAATCACCAACAAAAAATTCCGTTGCCAATGCTTCAATCAACTTCCATTGCACACGGCTGGTATCCTGCGCTTCGTCCACCAATAAATGATCAATCCCACCATCGAGCTTATAGAGCACCCACGGCGCAATCCCTTCTCGCGCCAGCAGACGGCTAGTCTGTCCAATCAAATCCTCATAATCCAGCAAACCGCGTTGCTGTTTTAAATCGCGATATAATTCGAGCAGGGTTTTGGCAATATGCCAGAGATTTTCGCTCATCTGCGCTGTTTTGAGTGCCGCACGTTTTTGGTGAAAGGCATAAGCGCGATCAATTTCTTTGCCCAAAATCTCATCGGCATCAGGATTTTTTTTACGCACGGCTGCTGTAATAAGGCGAGATACTTTACGTGGCTGACCTTCTGTCAGCATCTTTATCAACCAAGCATCTACCTGCTTATTGCCAGCAGTTTTACAATCATACAACCAACCAGAAAGCGCCTCACCCAGCGGAATATCCGTTGCCACACTCCCTTCTAACAATAAAGGTATTAACGCGCGCAACCGCTCAATTTCATCTGCCTCATAACCAAAATGCTGCGCGATGAGATCCTGTTCAGTCACATGCATATAATCCACTTCCAATGCGCGGGTGAGCGCATTCTGAAAATCCTCTAGCCCTGTTTCCACGATAGCTTCAATCTCGGCGCGTTGCGAAATAATCTCTTTCAGCACATCATCAAACGTAGATTCTGCAATACTGCCCGCTATTTTCTGGATAATTTTTGCCAGATGCGTGCTATCCTCGCCACGCCGATGCGAGAGAAATAATCGCTCCTTGGCTTCTTGCAGCAGCGCCCGCGTTTCCTGTTCTTCCATCAGGCGGAAATGCGGGCTCACCCCCGCTTCAATCGCAAACCTCCGCAGGAGTGATTGGCAGAGCGAGTGGATAGTCTGAATCCGTATCCCCTCTGGTGCATCCACTACTTGCGCGAATAATCTGCGTGCGCGCAGCAACATCGTGGTGTCTGGCACGGTATCCGTCAATTCTCGCAAACTTGCAGCAAGTTCAATGTCCGAAACCGTCACCCATTCCGATAATTTCTTCTGCACCCGCAGTGACATTTCCGCCGCCGCCGCTTTAGTGTAAGTTAGGCATAATATGCGATGCGGCAGCACGCCTTTAAGCAATAAACGCAGCACACGATCGGTCAAAACCCGCGTCTTTCCCGACCCCGCATTGGCGGAAACCCACACCGAATGAGCGGGATCAGCTGCAATTTTTTGTTCTGCGGTCATTTTTTGCCTGACTGGTTATTAAATCTTAATAATTGGACGTTAAATTGAATTAACCAACCCACACATAGGCCATTATGCAGCAATCCACCCATGAATCCAGCGCTTCTGTTTTTATGATGCCGAATTTGTATCATGAAACCATCCAACTACTTCTTCAAGCGCGCAGCTATTTTGAAGGCGAAGGCCAAATGGTGGAAGCTAGCCTACAAGGCTTGCACAAGCATCATTTTTCGATGGAAATGTCGCGGATCACTTTGCGGCTTTCCTGTGCGATGGCATGGCTTTCCGTGCAAAAAGCTATTTGCGCTGGTGAAATTTCTCGTGCCGAAGCGCGTGCGGAATATCCTCTCGAAGGTCAGCAAATTTGTTTGAGTTCCGACATTGCAGCCGAACATATTCTGCCACGCGGAATGAATGAATTACTGGAAAATACGCAGATGCTTTATGAGCGGGTTTATCGGCTGGAGCAACAAGCCAACGGCCTGCATTAATAGCGCAGATGCGCGCTGGAAGCTTCCCGATGCGCTAAAGGCTGCACGGGATCTTTAGGCGCGATAATATTCGTCCATTTGCCACTTGGTTCATCCACCACAGGAGCCGTTGCTGCATCCCCCACGAATGAATGTTTATGTGTATCCGCACTTTGCGAAGGCGCAGAGTCCACCTGTTTATTTTGTGCTTTTTGTTGTGACTTGGCCAGATTTTTTGTCCACTGCTCGCTATCTACATCCGAGACTGATCGCGTTGCATGTAAATAAAATTCGTTTTCCGTCACTCTGGCTTCATAAAAGGAGAATATGGCACCTGCGAGCGGCAACAACGCCCAAACAGCAGCAGCGCCACTCATGCTCATCCCCACAGCCACTGCCGTGACAAGCAAAGCCATCCCCGCTAAATTCCATAGTTTTGGCTTCAGCTCCGCCCAGAACAGGCTCTCGCTATGGCGACGGCCTTCGGCTTTGTCTGCGGCATCTGTGGTTTCATCACTCATAGCGCCCACTATATAGGTTTTATGTTACAGAAATATGACAGTTTTTCAATTATTTGTCCATTCAGAGATGCGGGCTAAATGTGCATAATCGTTATATTTTGGCTTGTTACGCATATCGGGAATGGAGCGATAGGGCGTTTGCAAGCTATCAAACTTTGCGAGCAAAGACGGCAGTTTTTCAAGTGCATACGCAATCATCGCCTCCAACGTACTTTCTTTGGGAGCTTTGACTGTTTTGATTTCTCCACCTTTACGCCCGCCGCTTAAATGCCAATAACTCAAACTTTCAATCGAGTGATGCGCGAGTTCTGCACCAAATCCGCCTTTTTGCACCATAATCGCCGCGAGCAGTAATTGATTCGCCAGCCCTAGTTCAATCTCGCGCTGCGACGGTGGTGTGCCGGTTTTATAATCAATCAGACTCACGCCTTCAGGCGCTACATCCAACCGATCCACTCTTGCAGTCACCGTAAAATCGC
>JBILIE010000183.1:0-3772 GCA_044350115.1 Rickettsiales bacterium | reverse complement strand
ACGATATTCTTTTGCTTTTTCCTGCATATCGGCAGGGATTTCTACCTCATCCCATTTCGCGCCGAGAGATTCGTCGCGCCAGATGAGCGCCTTCATTTTTACGAGATCTACCAGACCCAAAAATTGGTCTTCAGAACCGATAGGAAGCTGGCACACCAGCGGCACCGCACCAAGGCGATCAATAATCATATCCACGCAACGATAGAAGTTTGCACCGATACGATCCATTTTATTGATAAAGCACATGCGCGGCACGTTATATTTATCTGCCTGACGCCATACGGTTTCAGACTGAGGCTCTACACCTGCCACAGAATCAAATACCGCCACCGCACCATCAAGTACACGCAGTGAGCGCTCTACTTCAATCGTGAAGTCAACGTGTCCAGGGGTATCAATAATGTTAATGCGATATTCTTGGTCGTTTGCCGTCCAGTAGCAAGTCGTTGCCGCAGAGGTAATGGTAATACCACGCTCTTGCTCTTGCTCCATCCAGTCCATCGTTGCCGCACCTTCATGCACTTCACCGATTTTGTGTGATTTGCCTGTATAATAAAGGATGCGCTCTGTTGTCGTGGTTTTACCCGCGTCGATGTGAGCGCAAATACCAATATTACGGTAACGAGAGAGTGGGGTTTGACGAGCCATGGTTGTTTCTTCTTTTCTAGATTCCAGATTCTTGATTCTTGATTCGCACTACCAGCGATAGTGAGCGAATGCACGATTCGCTTCCGCC
Source organism: Rickettsiales bacterium (assembly GCA_044350115.1). GTDB lineage: Bacteria > Pseudomonadota > Alphaproteobacteria > Rickettsiales > JALZUV01 > JBILIE01. The sequence continues at coordinate 3,036 of JBILIE010000183.1, read as the reverse complement.
ATACGATGGGTATCTTCACGCTTTTTAATCGCTGCACCGCGGTTATTCGCCGCATCCAGCAATGTCATCTGCAATTTCTTTTGTGCTTCTTTTTCACGACGACCGCGCATATCCGCAATCAACCAACGAATCGCCAGTGCGATACGACGATCTTCGCGCACCTCCATTGGCACCTGATAAGTAGCACCACCCACACGACGCGAGCGAACTTCTACCGTAGGCTTCACATTGCTCATGGCTTCATGGAACAATTTAATGGGGTCTTGCCCATTATCATTCTGAATCATTTCGAACGCACCATAGACGATTTTCTCGGCCACAGATTTCTTGCCCGAATACATCAGGTTGTTCATGAACTTGGTAATAATAATATCCCCATATTTTGCATCGGGGAGGACTTGGCGTTTTTCAGCGCTATGACGACGAGACATTAGTTAACCTTTCAATGATCACTTAGGCTTTTTCACACCGTATTTAGAACGGTTCTGTTTACGATCTTTTACGCCCTGCGTATCGAGTACGCCGCGAATGGTGTGATAACGCACACCCGGCAAGTCTTTTACACGACCACCACGAATAAGAATTACAGAGTGTTCCTGCAAATTGTGACCCTCGCCCGGAATGTAGCTGGTAACTTCCTGACCATTGGTCAGGCGAACACGAGCCACCTTACGCAAAGCCGAGTTAGGCTTCTTAGGCGTGGTCGTATAAACGCGGGTACATACACCACGTTTTTGGGGATTCTGATCGAGCGCAGGTACTTTGTTGCGCTTTATTACTTTTGTACGGCCCTTGCGAACCAGCTGATTAATCGTGGGCATAAATGGTCAATCCCGTTTTTATATAATAATTCCAATGTTTTCCGACTGGTTTAGACAAGCTGCCCCATCGAAAAGGAGCCGCAATCTAGTCATTTGTCCCTTTTGCGTCAAGTAGAAAGTCGTGGTTGAATTGTTTTTCCACTCCCCCTAGGGTGGCATTGAAAAGATCGGAATCATCCGGCGCAATAGACATATAATAAAGGGAGCTGGTTTTGTGGCCTACAACGCACTGAAAAGTATATTTATTTCTTGCACCTCTGTGGTTGCACTCACCTTTCCGCCTGCGGCTCAGGCGGAAAATCTTGAGCCACTACTTAGTAAATTAATTCAGACCCATCCACGGATTCAGGCCGAAATGGAAAAAGTGCAGGCAGCGGAAGCAGTCAAGCAACAGGCTTTTTCGGGATATTTACCGCGTTTGGATGCGGGTGCTTCAAAAGGTCGTGAAAATACGGATCGCACTGCGCTGTTTCCGCCTGCGGGGAATTATAACCTCAGTCCGACTAATGCAAATCTCACACTGACGCAGAATTTATTTGAAGGTTTTCGCACCAAGGGTTCGGTTGAAGCAGCTGATGCAGGGATTGACCAGGCCAAAGCAGGGCTGGAAGGCGCGACACAACAGCTGACTTTTGAAGCGGTCAGCAGCTATTTGAACGTGCTGAAACAGCGAAAATTGTTGGAGCTGACGGATAGCAACATGCACAATCTGCAAACACAGTTGAATATGGAGGACGAAAAAGTCACCCGTGGCTCTGGCGTGGCAGTGGATGTATTGCAGGCAAAATCACGTTTGCAGATCTGTAAGGAGCGTCACACTGCCTTCACGGGTAGCCTGCGCGATGCGATGAGTAATTATGTGCAGATTTTTGGCGAAACACCACTAGATGATCTCAAATTGCCCAAAGCTCCGCTACAACACCTCCCCAAATCACTTGAAGAAGCAATTGAAATTGCAACCAAAAACAGCCCCGCCTTGCAAGGAGTGATTTACAGCACCAGCATCGCAGAACATCAGAAAACAGTCGCAAGCTCAGGCTTCTACCCCAGCGTGGATGTCGTTGCCAGCAGTAATTATAAAAACGATGCCAATGGTATTACGGGCAAAGAAAGTAATAATAGTGTGTTGCTGCGCACCAATTGGCAGTTATTTTCTGGCTTTTCGGATCAAGCGCGGGTGCGTCAGGCCACGCATCAATTTCAATCTGCGCGTAATTCTGAACTGGATGCGAATCGTCGCCTGACCGAGCAAGTGACCAATGCATGGACCAACCTCGAAACCAGCAAAGAGCGTGCTGATCTGCTCGATAATGCCGTAAATATTGCAGGAGAAGTGTTCGATGCACGCAAGCGGCTGCGCGATGCGGGGAGCGATACGGCACTGAATGTGTTGGATGCAGAAAACGAACTTTTCCGCGCCCAGATCGATGCCAACAGCGCCCGTTTTGACTATTACACTGCCGCTTATCGTCTGCTGATGACGGTGGGTGCGTTGAAGCTCGCTGCATTATAGATGGATTCTCCTCTACATCGCTATGTGTGGCTAAGGGATGCCCTCCTCCCGCTGAAACCACGCTTTAGCGAGATTTTACTGCAATCGTTTTTTATCAATCTGCTCGCGCTCGCCGTGCCGCTCTTTAGCTTGCAGGTCTATGATCGGGTGATCGGACATCAAGGACTCACAACCCTCGCCGCGCTGTGTATTGGGATTGTGCTGGCGCTGGGGTTTGATTTTTTATTGCGTCAAACGCGCAGCCAAATGCTGCAATCCACTGCGGTGCATATCGACGCACATCTGGGGCGTTGGCTTTATGGACGGTTCTCTGCCCTACCGCTTGCCACACTCGAATCGCGCCCTGCCAATTATTGGCGTGGATTGTTTCAGGATGCACAGATGATTCGCAGCGTCTTTTCTGGCTCCTCCGCCGTATTGGTAGCGGATCTGCCCTTTGCATTGGTCTTTCTGATCGTCATTATTAGCATCGCCACGCCGATTGCATGGGTATTGATGCTCATGATTCCCGCTTTTGTATTCCTCACTTGGTATTCCACTCGCAGCCTCGGCAGCGCCGCTGCAGGGGAAAATCGCAAAAACCAGCATCACGACAGTTTCATTGCCGAATTGCTGGCAGGGCGCACCACTGTTAAATCGCTGATGCTGGATCGCATCCTCACTCCGCAGTGGGAATCGCTACATGCTTCTGCGATTGAGGAA
>JBILIE010000182.1:0-3783 GCA_044350115.1 Rickettsiales bacterium | reverse complement strand
ATGTGTTGGAGGTGCGACACCCCAATCCCCACACTTCGTGCCGCGCCTTAACGCGGATAAGTAAAATTTAAGTTAACAATTTGGTGTGCTCTTTTAGCGCAAGCATATCCTCCCAGGCAAGCTTTTTCTGACTTGGCTGGCGTAGCAGGTAGGAGGGGTGATAGGTCACAATCACGGGTATATCTTTGTAAGACAAAGGATTGCCGCGCAATTTGCTGATGGCAATCTCGTTATTTAAGAGTGCGCGTATCGCCACGCTGCCCATTAGCAAAATAACCATAGGATTTTGTAATTCAATATGTTTTTCCAAAAATGGGCGACAAGTGATGATTTCTTCGACGCTGGGCGTGCGATTACCAGGGGGGCGCCAGAACAAGCTATTGGTGATATAGGCATTCTCGCTGCGGCTAAGGCCGATTGCAGCGAGTATTTTGTCCAGCAATTGCCCGCTGGAGCCACAAAAAGGCACGCCACGGCGATCCTCCTCTGCACCAGGTGCTTCGCCAATGACCATTAAGGGAGCATTTGCCACGCCTTCGGCGAAGACGGGATTCGTTGCGGTGCGGCAAATAGCAAGCCCCTTATAGGCCTTAATCGTGGCTTCCAAATCTGCAAGTGTACTGGCGGCAGCGGCGAGTTTGCTCACTTCATCTAATGTCGCGCTCGCGGAGAGAATAGCGGGAGCCCCTATGATTGAGGGGGTAACGGCAATATGAGTAGCTAATTCGGGTTTTTTCCAGTCGTGCGGATCCTCACCGAGGGTTTCGTCCACCCCCATCGCCACATACCAATCTAAAATCGCGAGTGCCTGTGCTTGCATCGCTCCTGCCTAGCACGACAATCACTAAGGTGGAAGAGGGAGACAGATCAAGACCCACATCTTTTTTTAGCCGTCATTCCTGCTTAAGCGGGAATGACGGTCATTATCCGTATCCGCAGAGTAAATGAAACGTCAGAAAATGTTTTTTCACCTGAAGAGAGAGGGCAAGCACCACCCTAATGATCGTAGTATCAGTTTTTGCTTTGCATTAATCAGCAGTTACCGCATAAATACCCCATGCATCCAACCTACTCCCCCCTCATCAGCATCGGTACACTTTATAAACGTGAGGTATGGCGCTTTTTGAAGGTGTGGAACCAGACCATTCTTGCGCCTGTTATTACGACTTTGTTGTTTTTGGCGGTAATGAGTTTGGCGCTGGGTGGTAATGCCCACAGCATTGGTGGGATGCCTTTTGCAGAGTTTATTGCCCCTGGGTTGATTATGATGGCGGTAGTGCAGAATGCTTTTGCTAATACTTCCTCCTCGCTTATTCTCTCTAAAATTCAGGGGGTGATTATTGATTTGCTGATGCCACCTTTTAAAGGGGGGGAGATTACTTTTGCGCTGGTGATGGGGGGCGTGACTCGCGGGCTGCTGGTGGCGCTTTCGGTTTCGGTGTCTATTTATTTATTGATTCCACTGGAGATACACAGCTGGCCGTTGATATTGACCTATCTGATTCTTTCCAGCAGTATGCTGGCGTTGTTTGGCTGTCTGGCGGGGATTATTGCCCCCAGTTTTGATCTGCTCGCGGCGATTACGAATTATGTGATTACCCCGCTTTCGTTCCTCTCTGGCACTTTTTATTCTATTGGGCAATTGCCGCCTTTTTGGCAAAAATTAGCGCATCTTGATCCATTTTTCTACATGATCGACGGCTTCCGCTATGCACTTACGGGGCATCATGATGGCAGCATTCAAACGGGTTTGTGGGTGTTAGTGACGATGAATATCACGCTTTGGGTGATTGTCCGGCATTTGTTTGTGACGGGCTGGCGGTTAAAAAGTTAATGGCAGTGAACCCCACAATCCTTCCTGTTTACCGCCGTGCCGATGTGACGATGCAGCGCGGAGAGGGGGTTTATCTCTTTGATACTTCAGGAAAAAAATACCTCGATTTTGCTTCGGGTATTGCGGTGAATTTGCTGGGACATAGCCATCCGCATTTGGTGGCGGAAATGCAAAAACAGGTGTCGATGCTCTGGCATTGCTCTAATTTTTTCAATAACGAACAGCTGGATAAATATGTGCGGCGGATGGCAGAATTAAGCGGATTGCATAGCGTATTCTGCTGTAATTCTGGTGCCGAAGCAGCAGAAGCAGCGATTAAATTCACACGGCGTTATCACGATAAAACGGGAACTCCAGAACGCTATCGTATCATCGTGGCAGAGGGTGCGTATCATGGGCGAACGATGGCGACGCTTTCGGCTTGCCAGAACCCCAAAGTGATTGATGGTTATGCGCCGCTGATGGATTGCTTTGACTTTGCTCCTTTTAATAACGCAGATGCGTTAGAGCCAATGATCGGAGCAGAAACCGCCGCCATTATGCTGGAGCCTATCCAAGGTGAGGGCGGAATTCGTCCCCATAACGTTGCTTATTTGCAAAAAGCACGCGAGCTTTGCGATAAGTATAATTTGCTGCTGATATTCGACGAAGTACAGACAGGCATGGGGCGTTGTGGTGAGATATTTGGGTATGAGGCGATACAACGGAGCAAGGCGACGCGTGAAGCGGCAGGGGAAGCGCAGCGTGGGAGGGTAAGCCCCCCATCAAATACAAAATTAAAGCCCGATATGTTACTGCTTGGCAAAGGCGTGGGGGGCGGATTCCCCTTGGCGGTGACGATTGTGCATGAAAAGATTGCAGCCGTGATGGAGGCTGGTAATCACGGCTCCACTTACGGCAATAATCCGCTGGCGATGTGTGCAGGCAATGCAGTGCTAGACGTGATGCTGGAAGAGGGCTTTATGCCCAATATGCAAGCGCGAGCCGCCTATTTACACAAACGATTAGCGGAATTGCTGCAAAAATATCCGCATATTTTTAGCGAATTACGCGGAGCAGGGATGTTGCTGGGATTAGTCACTAAAGTATCGGCCTATGAGTTGCAGGTAGCGCTGCGCGAAGCTGGCTTGCTCGTCGTTCCCGCAGGCGGAGAAGTGCTGCGAGTGATTCCACCATTGATCATTGAAGATTCGCATGTCGATGAGGCGATGGGGATTTTAGAGAATGTACTAGAAAATAGAGTCTTTTTGGCCTGAGGTGTCAGGCATAACTTTTCCAAGCATGGATTAATCTTGCCCTTATCCTGCCAAACATTTATTAGCATTTCATGACTACACGCATCGCTATTTACGCTGGAACTTTTGACCCTGTCACCAAAGGCCACACGGATATTATCCGTCGGGCGCTGCGGGTGGTGGATAAGTTGGTGGTGGGCGTGGCTTTGGATACGGGGAAATCGCCGTTATTCGACCTCGAAACGCGCAGCCGATTGGTGAGCGAAGAAGTGGTGCGGATGGGGGTGGAGTCTGCGGTTTCGGTGGTGCCATTTCAGGGATTGCTGGTAAATTTTGCGCGAGAACATGGCGCGACGTTGCTGATTCGTGGTTTGCGTGCTGTTTCAGATTACGAATACGAATTTCAGATGGCAAACATTAATAATAAGTTAGCCTCTGAAGTGGAAACTATCTTCCTCACTGCCTCAGAATCCACGCATTTTATTTCATCGCGCTTTGTGAAGCAGATTGCCAAATTGGGCGGTGATGTTTCGCCATTTGTGTCTGAAAGTGTGAAAGACCATTTGCAACGGTATTTCGCTTAAAAATTTTACTTGAAAGTGATAATGATTCGCATTAGCATGTTGTTATTATGTATATATGTGTCTGTAACGGTATCAAGGATTCTCAAATTGCAGCAGTGGCGGCAAAGGGTAATGTCAGCGTTTCTGGTGT
>JBILIE010000019.1:0-11612 GCA_044350115.1 Rickettsiales bacterium | reverse complement strand
ATTGATCACATCAGCAAGTGCACCGCCTTTAACAATATCGATGCCCGCACCGCCGTTGATAGTAGTAGCGCCTGCGCCCGCCGTGATTTTATCGTCACCCAAACCGCCATTAAGCGTATGATTACCTGCGCCGCCCGTAATGATATCATTGTCATCGCCACCATCCACCAGAACAGAGGGGCTAGGGACGCCCTTAATGACCAAACCCTTGGAAACGATCACATCATCACCTGCGCCACCATACACCTCACCGCCTGTGCCAGCAGTCATAGTATCATTACCATCGCCACCATTCAGGGTATCATCGGAACCCTTGGATTTGCTATTGTCAATTTTATCATTCCCAGCCCCCCCCTCAATCACTTCAGATACAAGAGTACCCACAAGCACATCATTCCCTGTAGTTCCCAGAATGGAGTTATTCGCCACCGCATACATCACAACCGCATGAACATCACTGTTAGCATTATGAAAAAGATCCGCACTTACGGCACGATTATTGACCAAAGAATAATCTGAATTAAAAAGGTTACTCGTCATCTATAAGGCTCCTAATAGGCTACGTGAATGTAGCGGGTTATATTCTGTCGCCTTACTTAAACAGGGTGTATCTTCTGATATTTTAACAATACTTAATAAAAGTTAATGCACAGTTAAAATATGTGCATTATCCCGCTGAAATAAAACAAAAATATTGTCTAAAATTTTAGTAAAAAAGCAGCCATACACGCATCCAGAGGGGGCTTACCGTCTCTCAGCGGCAGCAGCAGCGGCTGTGCCAATATTCCCTGTATCCAAGCAATCGAGGGCATACGCCACAAGCTCCATAATCTATTGGGGGAGGATGATGGGGGAATATTTAACTGATGTCCTCGTTGATATACCCAAATTTCCAAGGTCTTCTAAAAAGCCCGCAAAAGTATAGTCAATTCCAGTTAAGACCTTTGCGTAATACCATTTCCGCCGTCATTCCCTTGCCAAAAAACTGTTATCATTAACGGATGGGTGAATAATATTCGGCGGCTCTCTGAGAGAGCGCAATAAAGTTCGTTAACACAAAAAATGCCGCCCCTAAGATTTTCTTATGAAAAATCTCTTTCAAGGTTACCATGACTTTAAATCACGTCAGAGTTAAGAGATCGCAAATTAGGTTTTAAGTGTTAGCGGCTTTTGCTACGCGGCGCATACGCATGTAATCCAACAGCATCAACATCAAAATGGTGAAGCCAGAGCCAATAATAAAACTAAAACCCATCAGATAAAGTGAGGATGCGGTGGCCTGCTGAATAATGTGCATGCTCGCATCAACATTGGTGGGGGTTGCCACTGCAACAGCAGTTTCTGCGACTTTATCTTCCATTGTTTTCTCTCCCTGTTACATCCAACTATAAGCCACATCGATCTTGCGGCAAGCAAAAAACAGATTCTATATCAGAAGTGCGTCCACCAGCATCACGGCCAGAATCGCAAAAAGATAGAGAATCGAATAACCAAACATCTTCATGCAAAGTTTCTCTTCCGCACCAAAATGTACCTGTGCAGCGAAACGAATAAAGTTAAGGTTGAGCAGCACTGCACCCACGCCATAAACCCAGCCAATTTGCGGCAAAAGCCACATCGGCAGCAGCGTCACGGGCAACAACACCAGCGTGTATAATAACATCTGCAAACTGGTTGCTTTCGCGCCCTTCACCACGGGCATCATCGGTACGTTTGCCTTGCGGTAATCTTCATTACGAAATAGCGCGAGCGCCCAAAAATGGGGAGGAGTCCACAAAAAAATAATAGCGAATAGTACCCATGGCAACAATGCATGTTCGCCTGTCATCGCCAACCAGCCAATCACGGGGGGGAAAGCTCCCGCCGCACCACCAATTACAATATTTTGTGGCGTATGACGCTTAAGCCAAATCGTATACACCACCGCATAAAAGAAAATGGCAAAGGCCAGAAACGCCGCCGCATTCCAATTTGCCGCTAAGCCCATCAGCGATAATGATAAAATTGAAAGGCCAATCGCCAGCATCAGCGCATCATCCACATGAATCGCTCCCGTCACTAGGGGGCGCTTAGACGTACGACGCATAATCGCATCAATATCACGATCATAAATCATATTGAACATCGCCCCGCTAGCCGAGGCCATGGCAATACTAAGCACCGTAATCAACTGCAAAAGCGGGTGCAAATGCACTGGTGCCAACCACATCCCAGCCGCGCCAGAAAACACCACTAATAGCAGCACTCCAGGTTTGGTCATGGTGAGCCAGTCTTTGGCGGTTGACTCGATGACTCTATGATTCGATAACTCGGAATACATTTTTTGACCTTTCACGAATCAACGGCTCATCGAATCAACGAATTATCGTATAACTGGAATATTCTCATAAGTATGGAATGGCGGCGGCGAAGTCACCGTCCACTCCAGCGTGGTTGCGCCTTCACCCCAAGGGTTGTTGCCCGCCACACGTTTTTTCATGAAGGCTTCGAACACTACGAAGAGAAAGAACAGCGCCGCAAACCCGCCGACATAAGAGCCGATAGACGATACATAATTCCAACCCGCATAAACATCAGGATAATCAGGAATACGACGCGGCATTCCAGCAAGACCTAAAAAGTGTTGCGGGAAGAAAGTCAGATTCGCACCAATGAAAGTCAACCAGAAATGGATATGGCCGAGCACTTCATTGTACTTATAACCGCTCATTTTAGGGAACCAGTAATAGAAGCCTGTAAACACGCCAAATAGCGCACCCAGCGACATCGCATAATGGAAGTGAGCGACCACATAATAAGTATCATGCATTGGAATATCGATGGCCGAATTCGCCAATACAATCCCCGTCACACCACCGACAGTGAACAAGAAAATAAAGCCCAGCGCAAACACCATCGGCGTGGCAAAACGAATCGAACCGCCCCACATCGTCGCAATCCAGCTGAAGATTTTCACGCCAGTCGGCACCGCAATCACCATCGTCGCCGCCATATAATAAGCGCGGGTATCAGGTGAAAGCCCCACTGTGAACATATGATGCGCCCAGACCACAAAACCCAGCACACCGATGATGCTCATCGCGCAGACCATGCCGAGATAGCCAAACACAGGCTTACGCGAAAAGGTCGAAACTACTTCGCTAATAATACCGAAACCGGGGAGAATCAAAACATACACCTCAGGGTGCCCAAAGAACCAGAACAGATGCTGATACAAAATGGGATCACCACCGCCCGCAGGGTTGAAGAAGCTGGTACCAAAATTGCGATCGGTCAGCAGCATGGTAATCGCACCGCCAAGCACAGGCAGCGAGAGCAACAGCAGAAACACCGTAATCAGCATCGACCAGACAAAGAGTGGCATTTTAAGCAACGACATGCCCGGCGCACGCATATTAAAAATAGTCACAATAAAGTTAATCGCACCAAGAATGGACGAAATACCTGCAAGGTGAAGCGCAAAAATAGCCATATCCACCGACATGCCTGGATGCGATTGAATGAGGGATAAGGGAGGATAAACCGTCCAACCAGTTCCCGCACCTTCACCGACAAAGGCGGAGCCAATGAGCAAACTCACTGCGGGAATCAGTAGCCAGAAGCTGATGTTGTTCAATCGTGGAAACGCCATATCTGGCGCACCGATCATGATCGGCACAAACCAGTTACCAAAGCCGCCGATAAGCGCAGGCATAATCAGAAAGAATACCATGAGGAAGGCATGAGCTGAAACCACCACGTTATAAAACTGGTAGTTGCCTCCGAAGAACTGATCACCTGGAGCTTGTAATTCCATCCGCAACATAATCGAAAATGCCGCGCCGAGAAGCCCCGCGCAAACAGCAAAGATCAAATACATCGTGCCAATGTCTTTGTGGTTGGTGGAAAGCAACCAACGACGCCAGCCGGTCGGATTATGGTGTTCGTGAGTATCGTGATGGGCCATAGTATCCTCTGTATGCTTCTAATAATTATTCAACGCAACCTGCGCAGGAAACCCGCTGTTGCTTGCAAATTTTTGTTTCGATTCTTTCACCCATTTTTTGAAGTCTTTTTTGCTCACGACATTCACTTTAATGGGCATAAATCCGTGCTTCACCCCACACAGCTCCGAACATTGGCCATAATAGGTGCCAATTTTCTCTGCGCGAAACCATGTTTCATTCAAACGACCTGGCATGGCATCTTTCTTTACCCCAAAAGCGGGCATTGCCCAGGAATGAATCACATCACCCCCTGTCATTTGCACCAAAACGGTAGTATCCACTGGCACAACCACTGGATTATCCACCTCTAACAGACGGAGCTGACCTTTTTTTAAGTCTTTTTCTTCCACCATATAGCTGTCATATTCAAAATTGCCGTGATCAGGGTATTGATAATGCCAATACCATTGATACCCCACCACTTTTAACGTCATATCTGCCTTTGGCTGCTCCGCCATATAATAATGAAGCTTGAATGACGGAATACAAATCGCCAGCAGAATCAAAATCGGCACCACCGTCCAGACAATCTCAATCATGGTATTATGTGTAGTTTTACTAGGTACAGGGTTCGATTTCGCATTAAAGCGAAACACCACATAAATCAGCAGCGCCAACACAAAGGCTGAAATCACCACACACATCACGGTAAGCCAATCATGTAGAGCGGTCACACGCTCCATGACAGGCGTCACCGCCTCTTGGAAATGCATTTGCCATGGCTTGACATTTTCTTCTGCCACAGCAGAAAGCGGGGCGAATGCTGCAATCAAAGGGAGTATACGACGAAAAAGAGTCATTAGTTTGAGCCTGATTTTATAGGTTATCCATTCGCCTATAAATCGCAAAGCTTGATCAAAATCAAATCCTTTGACGCAACTTTTGAAAATACTCAGCAAATTGCGCCATTTTTCTCACAGGGGGGCGAATCGAGGGATGACAATCACGCAAATTCAAGCTACCCCTCTTCACTATGCATAATCTGGACGAATTATTTTTTGCGCGTAACGCGCTGGACTTTAGCAAAACCCAACAACTGGTGAGCGAAGCGCTGCACGGCATGGATGACGGTGAGTTGTTTTTGGAATATAAGCAACAGGAAAGCCTCGTTTTTGACGATGGGCAGCTCAAAAATGCCAGCTTCACGACCGATCAGGGTTTTGGTCTGCGCTCTGTTTTGGGAGAGGCCACGGGCTATGCCCATGCCTCTGAAATCAGCGAGGCGGCGATTAGGCGTGCTGCGGGCACCGTGCGCGCCATTAAAACAGGACAATCGGGCAGCACTGCGCTCATCGAGCCGCCCTTTGGCACGAACAAACAACTTTATGGTGATTTCAACCCGCTTTCAGAAGTGAGTTTTGAAAAGAAACTACACACGATTCAGGCGATTGATGCTTATTTGCGCGGCAAAGACCCTCGCGTCAGCCAAGTCACCGTGGCTCTTAGCGGCGTGTGGCAAGCGGTGAATATCATCCGCGCCGATGGTCGCCATGCACATGATATCCGCCCGCTGGTGCGTATTAATATTAATGTCGTGGTCAAACAAGGCGACCGCATGGAAACGGGGGGTCACGGCGCAGGTGGGCGTGTGTCTTACACCGAATACCTCGTCGAATCGAATTGGAAAAAACAGGCGGATGAATCTCTGCGTCAAGCATTGGTGAATCTGGAAGCCATCCCCGCCCCTGCGGGCGAAATGCCCGTAGTGCTTGGTCCAGGTTGGCCGGGAGTGTTGCTGCATGAAGCCGTGGGGCATGGGTTAGAAGGCGACTTCAACCGCAAAAAAACCTCTGCTTTTGCGGGGCTGCTTGGTGAACGTGTAGCCGCTAAAGGTGTCACCGTATTAGATGACGGTACGATCAGCGACCGTCGCGGCTCCATTTCCATCGACGATGAGGGCACGCCTAGCCACCGCACGGTGTTGATTGAAGACGGTATTTTGAAAGGCTATCTGCAAGATCGCCTTAATGCGCGGCTAATGGGCGTGGCTGCCACAGGCAATGGTCGCCGCGAAAGCTATGGTGCACAGCCCATGCCGCGTATGACTAATACCTATATGCAAGCGGGCGATAAAGACCCTGCAGAAATTATCGCCTCGGTCAAAAATGGCCTCTATGCCGTCAATTTCGGCGGTGGTCAGGTGGATATCACTTCGGGTAAATTTGTGTTTTCGGCAACCGAGGCCTATCTCATCGAAAACGGAAAAATCACACGCCCTGTCAAAGGCGCCACTATCGTCGGCAACGGCCCCGATTGCCTGACCAAAGTAAAAATGATTGGCAATGATTTGAAACTCGATGATGGCATCGGCACTTGCGGCAAAGCGGGGCAGAGCGTCCCCGTCGGCGTCGGGCAGCCCACCATGCTGATTGAACCAATGACAGTGGGCGGAACCGAAGTCGCTGCGTAAAATGATTGCAGCACTCCTCTGACTCCATTACAAACAATTATCCATAATAATAAAGGAAACTCAATCATGGCTATTTTGGTTAACGAAAACACAAAAGTAATCTGTCAAGGCTTCACAGGCCGCGAAGGCACCTATCACTCTGAACAAGCGGTGGCTTACGGCACGAAAATGGTCGGCGGCGTGACCCCGGGCAAAGGCGGCACGCAACATATCGGCCTGCCTGTTTTCAATAGCGTGGCAGAAGCAAAAGAGCGCACTGGCGCGAATGCCAGCGTGATTTATGTTCCCCCAAAATTCGCAGCGGATGCGATTTTGGAAGCGATTGATGCGGAAATTGAACTCGCCATTTGCATCACTGAAGGTATCCCTGTGCTTGATATGGTGAAAGTAAAACGCGCCCTCTCTGGTAGCAAAACCCGCCTCATCGGGCCAAACTGCCCCGGCGTGATCACTCCGGGTGCCTGCAAAATCGGCATTATGCCTGGCCACATCCACAAACGCGGTAAAATCGGAATTGTGTCGCGCTCTGGCACGCTAACTTACGAAGCCGTGGCGCAGACTTCCGCTGCAGGCTTTGGTCAATCCACTTGCGTTGGTATCGGCGGCGATCCAGTGAAAGGCACCGAATTTATCGACATGCTCGAATTATTCTTGGCGGATGACGAAACCCAAGCCATCGTTATGATCGGCGAAATCGGCGGCGGCGCGGAAGAAGAAGCGGCAGAATTCTACAAACGCCAGAAAAATCGTAAGCCTATCGTCGGCTTCATCGCCGGTCGCACTGCTCCTCCAGGTCGTCGCATGGGTCATGCGGGCGCGATTGTATCAGGTGGCAAAGGCGGCGCAGAAGACAAAATCGAAGCCATGAGATCCGCAGGTTACAGCATCGCCGAATCCCCTGCTCATATTGGTCAGGCGATGAAAGCATTGCTGGCTGCGTAATCTCACCTCTAAAATACAAAACGGCGGCCTTGGCTTAAAAGCTTGGCCGCCGTTTTTCATATTAGATATTCCCCTGCAATCCTTTTCGTTGGATTAATCATGGCGGCTGATTATAAATGCGCCATGCGTAAAATCTTGATGGCTTTGGGTTCTCCCCGCTGGTTGGCGTTTCTGCTGCCGTGGTTTATGTTGTTACTGATAGTCGGCACCATCGCGCAGCGATATATTGGGCTGATTGATGCACAAAATTTGTTTTTTTCGTCATGGATTGTGTGGATAGGCCCTGTGCCGATGCTGGGCGGTATCACCACATTAATGCTTATTACGCTTAGTTTGTTAGTGAAGCTTTTATGGTTTAGCCCATGGGTGAAAGAAAAAGCAGGCACAATCCTTGCTCATATCGCCATTTTGATGCTGATGCTGGGCGGCGGAATCACCTATCTGGTGAATCAGGAGGGCTATGTTACCTTATTGGAAGGCGAAACCGCCCAGACAATGCAAGATTATTATTTGCGAGAATTGCAGATTACACAACAAGGCAAGCCCGTTGCAATATGGCAGGAAGCGGCGTTAAAAGAGGGTGCAATATTGACTCATCCCTCCCTTCCCTTCACCTTGAAGGTGGAAGAATTCTGCAGCAATTGCGCGACCTTCGTACAAGAAAATCCTACACAAAAACGGGGTATTGCGAAGAAGCTGTTATTGCAGGACGCTCCTGCGACAAAAGAGAAAGAAGGGAATAAAGCAGGTGTCGCCTTCACGGTGGACGGCCTTGGCTATATTGCTTATGAGCTTTTGCCCTCGCAAGCACCCGTCATTAAAGGGTATAAGATTGAGATGGCGCGTAAGTCGCTCCCCCTGCCCTTTAGCATCACGTTGCTCGATTTTGAGAAGATACGTTACCCCAGCAGTGATCAGGCAAAGGAATATCAATCACTGGTGGAGATACGATCCCCAGAAGAAGGAGTAGAACTCCAACCGAGCAAGGCGAGGCGCACAGCGGGGGGGAGTAAAACGGTGGGGGCTTGCCCCCACAACATGAAATGTTGGCAGCAAACAATCGCTATGAATGAGCCATTGCGTTATCGCGGCTATGCGATTTATCAATCTTCTTTTTTGCGGATGGGTGATCAAGAGGCGTCTGTGTTAGCAGTGGTTAAAAATGATGGCTGGTGGCTGCCTTATCTTTCTACCTTTTTGCTCGCATTGGGGCTGATTTGGCAATGTCTATTGCATCAGAAAAAGCGCGAGGAAACGAGATGAACAAATTTTTCTCCGTCATTGCGAGCGCAGCGAAGCAATCCAGTTCTAAATTGCTTCTTCTTGCAATAACGATGCTATTTTTTACCTCGCCTTGTATGGCAGATCCCCTGCCCTTACAGCAATTTGGGATGCTTCCGATTGCACATGAAGGCCGCATCAAACCGCTTGCTGTCTTTGCGCGGGAAGAGCTCAAAGATTTTTATGGCGAAAGCAAATGGCACAAAAAACCAGCCATTGAATGGCTGGCGCAGATGTTGTTTACGCCCGAAAAAATAGAGCAGGCGCATTTGATTGAGCTCAAAAGCGAAGCGCTACGTCAGCAGCTTGCTTTGCCGCTGCGCGCCACTCATCGCTATGGTTTGGCCGAACTTCGCACAGCGTTGCGGGAACATTTATCGGCAGTATTAGAAGCAGTGATTCTGGTGGATAAAAAACGCCCTGTCACACCCCTGCAAACTGCGCTCGCAGAATTATATGCCAAAGTGCAGCATTTTCAGCAATTGCAGGATAGTTTGACATTTCTGCTTCCCTTTCCTGACGATGCCTCCACCACCTATTACGAGCTGGCGAAGCAAAACAAAACCTCCCCGCTGATGACGCAGATGGAGGAACGTGGGCGCATGAGTCATATTCTCACCGTCATCCCCTCCAGTTGGGAGGGAGATACTGATTGGTATTCGCCGTGGCAGTTGCGTTTCAACGGCAAGGCCTCCCCCCAAAGCGCAGCATATGTGATGTTGTGGAAAAAGATGGCCGATGCCTATCGTGCAGAATCTACCACAACGTGGAATCAGGCCGTCGATAATGCCACTTCTATTGCTTTCGAAAACGGCGGCAGCGAATATCACCCCGCAAGGCTCTGGCTGGAGGAATGGTATTATCGCCTTAGTTTTATCTCTCTGGCGATTGTACTTTATGGAATTTCGCTTGTGTTGTTCGTCATTGCGAGCGACCAAAGGGAGCGCGGCAATCCACACTTTTCTGGATTGCTTCGGCTACGCCTCGCAATGACGGGATATGGATTGGCGATAGGTTTGCACGGCCTCGCCCTGATCGTGCGGATGCTCATTTTACAGCGCCCCCCTGTGAGCAATCTCTATGAATCTGTTTTGTTTGTGAGTTTGCTGATTGCCTGTGTGAGCGGGGTGATAGCATGGCAAAAACAAAATCGTTTCCTCGCCATCGCAGCAGCGGGGATGACCGCATTTTTATTGCTCATCAGCCAAAGCCTACTGAGTGGGCAAGAGCAACTTCCCGTGGCTATGGCAGTGCTCAACACTGATTTCTGGCTGGCAACGCATGTGATTTGCATCACCGCAGGTTATGCCGCCGCCGTATTATGCAGCCTAGTAGCACATTTTGCTCTATATAAATGCGTTGGGGAATCCTCCCCCCCTCTTCCCAAAGAATGGCCCACGCTTCGCGCCTCGCCTTGCTCGGTTTGGAGTGCTTATTTTGGTTTTATGTTACCACTCATCGCCCTGCTCCTCACTGCGGTGGGAACATTGCTTGGGGGGATTTGGGCAGATCAATCTTGGGGGCGTTTCTGGGGCTGGGATCCAAAAGAAAATGGCGCGATGCTGATTGTATTATGGCTGATTTGGCTGATTCATGCGCGGCTTGCGGGGCAATGCAGTCAGCGTTGGTATTTAGCGGGCATGGCGTTTTTGAGTGCTATTGTTTCGCTTGCATGGTTTGGCGTGAATTTGCTGAGTGTCGGCCTGCATTCCTACGGTTTTATGGAAGGCACCGCATGGGGGCTATTTGCTTTTATTGTATGCGAGATTCTCATCATCGCTGCATTATTATGGAGAAGTCGGGATGCGTAAATGGTTGATGTTATGTGTGAATATCATTGGCGTGGTGGGCGTTGCCTATTTCTTTTTGCTGCGCCCGCTCGCACCGCCGCCAGCAAAACCGCTACAATCACCGCCAGAATTTGCGTTTACTTCCCTCGATGGCGGCACGCATCACTTGAGTGACTATAAGGGTAAAGTCATTCTCATCCATTTCTGGGCAAGCTGGTGTGCGCCTTGCGTGGAAGAGTTTCCGGAGTTAATCGCACTTGCCAAAAGCCAGCCAGAGAAATTAGCAATCGTGGCGATTTCTGTGGATGAAACTGAAGCGAAAATCCAACAATTTATCGGCAAAAAAGAACTGCCCAAAAATCTTATTATCGTTCACGATAAGGATAAACAGATAAGCTACAATCTTTTCCAAACGATAAACTATCCTGAAACCATTTTGGTAAGCTGCAATTATAAAATGCGCGATAAAGTAATTGGCATGGCAACCCATTGGCCGGCAACGGTTGCACCCTTAATTGCTGAGTGTCGCTAAGTCTGATACTCTGCAAACCAGTTGCTTACCTCGTTTAACACCTCTGCTCGTTGCGGGTTGAGGTAGTGATTGCCATTTGGATATTCAATAAACTTATGAGGATGTTTATGCTCTGTCAGCTTTTGTGCAAGGTGACGTGAGTGCAGAATCGACACATCAATATCCGCATCGCCATGCATGACCAGCAAGGGAGTTTTACGCAATTTGCGAATCCAATACGGTGCAGAACGTGCTTCGAGTGAGGCAAAACCATGCTCTTTATATTCAGGCAAAGCGCGCAAGAGCCAGTCTTCATCCCTGCCCTGCTCTCCGGTTGAAAGAGTGAGATCCACCAGCGGCGCGCCAATGGCAGCTGAGTTGACTTTTGCACCTTCTTTGAGTGCGAGCAACGTCATCATCCCGCCACGCGACCAGCCGAAGAGGTGCGAATTGCGGCCATCCCATTCAGGTATTTTTTTTCCTGCCTCAAGCAGATGCACAATATCCATCACCTCTGCACCGCCAAAATCATCCGTACCTTCCCCACCGTCCACACCACGGTATTGGCTGGCGAGGACGATAAATCCCTGCTGCACCAGCGGATAAATGAGATTGTTGAGAGTGAGCACATTCACCATCCCATAACGCCTCCGCCCCCCACGATTGAACACAATCAACGGATGCGAACCGAT
>JBILIE010000181.1:0-3828 GCA_044350115.1 Rickettsiales bacterium | reverse complement strand
AGGCCAGCACTATTTTATCGTATTGGCGCGATCCGCCTTGAGTATCTTCTACCGTTACATTTTCTGCATGGCGGATAATTTTTCTGACGCCACAATTGAGCTTGATATGATCCGAAAACCCAGCGCTGAGCAGTTTAATATATTCACGGCTACCGCCTCTGACGGTAAACCATTGGGGTTGATCATTGACCGTCAGTAAGCCGTGATTTTCAAAGAAGCGGATGAAAGTAGCGGCTGGAAATTTAAGCATTTGCGAAAGAGGGGTGCTCCAAATGGCTCCCCCCATTGCCAGCAGATAATAATCACGAAACCATTGTCCTGCGCCCATTTCATCTAAGCATTCGCCTAAAGTGAGTGAGGATTGCAGATATTTTTTCGCCTCGCGATTAAAGGTAAGAATATCGTAGAGCATCCGAAGATAGGCGGGGCGCATGAGGTTGCGTTTTTGTGCAAAAAGCGATTTTAATCCGACCGATCCATATTCCAGCCAGCCATTGTCGATACTGGCAGAAAATGACATATCGCTTGCCGCAATCGGAACATTTAAATGTGAAAATAATCCAGTGAGGTGGGGGTAGTTGCGTTGGTTGAACACAATAAATCCTGTATCCACCGGCACATTGCCCTCCGGCACTTGCGCGTCGATGGTGCGACTATGCCCCCCTATGGTAGCCTCTTTTTCATAGACCGTAATTTCGTGGTGAGGGTGCAGCAAATATGCTGTTCCCAAGCCTGAAATTCCCGTGCCAATAATTGCAATTTTCATAAGACATAATTAGTGTTGAACCACACCAATTGCAACTTACCGATTGGTAAGCCGCAATCGTACCACCAGCCCTGAGTGATTGTCTTCTAGCAGAATCGCGATGTGATGAATTTTGGCCACCACTGCAACCAGGCTGAGGCCAAGGCCATTCCCTGCGCTATGTCGGCTATTTTCTGCTCTGTAAAAACGCTCAAATACGCGTGGTTTATCTGCGGCAGCAATGCCGTTGCCTGTATCGGCAATGCGTATTTCATTGGGCAATAGGCTGACGACTACATGCCCCCCTTGCGGGGTAAATTTAATGGCGTTATCCAGCAAATTGGCGAGCATCTGAAACAGTAAATTGCGGTCGCCTTCGATTGTTATTGCTTCTGAAAGCGGCATATCGCTGGTTAGATGAATGCCTTTTTCTTCCGCCAGCGGTTCGTATAACTCCATGACATCTCGCAGCAAAGCGGGGAGTGTTACGGGCTGAAATGTGCCGTGCCGCCGCCCCAATTCCAGATTCGAAATGCGCAATAAGGCGGCGAAAGTGGTCAGCAGATGGTCTGCTTCCGCCATCAGCGCATGATCGCCTGCCTCTTCCAGCTTATTACGCAAGCGCGTAAGGGGGGTGCGTAAATCATGCGCGATATTATCTGCCACCTGTCGAATACCCTGCATGGATTGTTCGGTGCGCTCTAGCAGCAAATTCAACACCTGTGCCATATGGCTCAAATCATCCCACTCGCCTTCAATGGAAATGCGGCGTGAGAAATCTCCCGTTTCCATGATTTCCTGTGCCGTTTGTGCAATCATATTGGTGCGAGTGACCACAAAACGGCTGATGAGGAAGCTCACCATGACTACCATCGCCATTAGTAAAATAACTACCCCGGCCAGCCACGGCACGAGGCCTTCGGCGCTGAAGCGGAAGATAAAATAGCCTGAGATGCAAGAAGCTGTCCCCAGCAAGACGGAAAATAACATCGCCATTTTCAGGCTGGAGCTTCGCAGATAATCTCTGGCTGTCATGGTCATGAGCGCTAATCTACCACATAGCCTGCGCCGCGTACGGTGCGAATAAACACTACCTCGCTGCCTTGTTCCAATTTACGACGCAGACGGCTGATATGCACATCAATCACATTCGTTTGTGGGTCGAAGTGATAATCCCAAACATTTTCCAGCAGCATGGTGCGGGTGACTACTTGCCCTTTATGCTTCATTAAATACGCCAGCAATCGAAATTCCCGCGGCTGCAAATCCACCGCCTTGCCCGCCCGCACGACCTTGCGTGACAATAAATCCACGACGACTTCGCCGCTGGATAATATGGCATCTGATTCGGCATGGGAGGTGGGAATACTCCGCCGCGCTAATATCTCTGCGCGTGCCAGCAATTCGGCAAAGGCAAAAGGCTTCACCAGATAATCATCGCCGCCAGCACGCAAGCCTTTCACACGGTCATCCACCTCTCCCAAGGCGCTGAGTATGAGGGCAGGGGTGTGATTTCCCGCACCGCGCAGGGTTTTAATGAGCGTTAGCCCATCCAACTCAGGCAACATCCGATCGACGATCAGTAGATCATAATGCTCTGTTGTGGCCATAAACAGCCCGTCACGGCCATTAGTAGCGGCATCCACCACATGGCCATTCTCCTTCAGGCCCTTTAACAAATAGGTGCTGACTTCTTTATCGTCTTCAATCACTAAAATTCGCATTACTTCTTCTACCATGCGCTGTTTGCTTGTCATCCCCTCTTCTCACCCAAAAAATCTTGCCGAGAGAAAAAGAAGAGAATTGCTTGTGCTAGAAGGGAGGGGGGGTGAGTGCGCGATTCGAGACTGGATCCATAGTCATCTGGATAATTTTTATCCAGATGACTATGGTTAATCATCAGCAGGCTTTAGAACAAGAAGCCGGTTTCCAGCAAAATGCGACCTTGGTTATCGTCATTGCCTGTAGTGCCAAAGGCGCTGCCAGTGCTGGTATCACCCGCACCTACATAAGACCACTCTGCGCGCGCAAAGAAGATGCCTTCCTGATATGTTGGCGTCACTGTCAATGACCATGCATTGCTGTCTGTGCCATAAAGCAGGTTAGTATTACCGTTAGAATCAATATATTCCGCACGACCCGCAAGGCTGAGAGTGTCGGAATATTGATATTTTGCGAGGAACGCTGCGCCCAGTGTTTGTGCATCATCCACGATACCCAGCGAAGCATCGGCATCCACGGTGCTCAATTGCAAATAAGGCGCTAACGTCCAGTCACCCGCAGTATGCGTGTACATAATGTTATAGATGCTGCTGTTGTTTTGAACCAGTGGAGTCACGAAAGTGGATTTGGTTGACTCGTCAAAGCTACCGCCACCTGCAAAAGTAAGCACATTATTAGGGTCAATTGTCCAGCTTACCAAACCAGAAACCCAGTTGAAATCTTCTGAATAGATACCATCATTGAGCGAGAGTGATGCAGCAATTGGGCCAGTGCTACAATTAGCCTGTACGCCACGATTCACTGCATTTTCCTGATTCCACAACAAGCCGCGTTGAATGTTCATGTTCTGGAAAGTGAAGGTATATTCCGCCCCAATCACTGTAGGTAATTTACCCACCATCACCGAGAAATTATCCGCTGGTGCGAGGGTTGCATAAGCGACAGGAATCACACCAAACGCATCGTTGGTAGTATTATCCGCTTCAAAATAAGATGCACCGAGTGCAGGAATAGAAAAACCACCGCCTTGCACAAAAAAACGCAATAAGCCGTCTGTTTTTTGCAGGAACATTTGAGCATTACTTATATCAAAATGGCTATCATCGTTCACCGAAGTTGGGTTGCTTTGCGCGAAAGCAAGCGCAGAAACAGCGCCACCTGCAAAATATAGTGCCCACAGGGCCAGCATCAAACGAAACAGGTTTTGAATTTGCTTTGAGAGGGCCAGTCATGGCAGGAGTGGTTAATGCACCCTCAGCATATGCCATTGTTGCATTTAAGGTTAAGGCCATCGCCGCTAAAATGGAGGTTGAAAGTAGTTTTATCTTGTTGCTCCCCTGAAGATTTTAAAAGGATATGAT
>JBILIE010000051.1:0-8772 GCA_044350115.1 Rickettsiales bacterium | reverse complement strand
AAGTGCTAAGGGCACCAATAATAAGACACCCAAAATCACCAGCTCCAGAAAGTTAAGCTCTGAGCTATCCATTTCAGAAAGCACACTCAGCAATATTCCGACCGAGATCAGTACCATCACCAGCCATACTGCGCCTATCTTCATAAATAATTTGCCATTACTTTTGAGGAAGGCGCTCATTTCGCTTTGCTCTGCAAAGCTGTTTAATCGCGCACGTGGTATCAGCGGCTCGTCATAGCTCGCACGCGCCGCCGCAGGGGAGTTGCGCAATTTCTCACGTTCCTGATCCAACTCGCGCTCTTTGGCGAGCAGTTCTGTTTTTAATATTTCCAAACGCCGCGCTTCTTCTTGCAGCAATTCTTTGCTTTTATGGGCAGAATCAACCTGCACTTCCATCGCCACGTCTAGGGCTTGCGTGAAATCGGCTGTCTGCAAGTCCACACCCTGCAAATTGGCCGAGCGGAAATTGGTTTGCAGCAACAGCGCACGCGTCATCGTCGCGCTGTCAAAATTAGCCTCACGGCAATCGGCTTGCGTTAAATTGGCATCTTCCATTTTGGCGCGGAACACGGTGGCACCACGCAAATTGCTTTTGGATAAATTGGCTTGTTTAAAATCCGCGCCCCCCAATTGCGCATCTCTAAAAATAGCCCATTCAAGCTGTGCGCGCTGGAAGATAGCCCCCACGGCATCCACTGCGCTAAAATCGGTTTCCTGTGCGGAAACCATCGAGAAATCTGTTTGCGCCAATTGTGCGCGCTGGAAAGTGGCACGACTCAGTGACGCATGGGTAAAATCAGCAGCACTCAAATTCGATTCCACAAAATCGGCACGCTCAAGATTCGCACCTCTGAATTTAGTGGCCGATAAATTCGCACTTCTAAAACTCGCTTCTGCCAACATTAATCCGCTAAAATCGGCGCCTCTGAAATATTCGCCACGAAAGGTAGCGCGACGCCCCTCGCGTCCGCCAGAATCCACCCATTCCTGATGCTGCTGTACTATCGCGAGCAATTCGTCCTGCAGGCTTAGCGCTTCTTCCGAATCCTGCTCATTTTGAAAGGAAGGGCTGGCTTGCGGGGAAAGGCTAGGGCTGCTCCATTCCATCGGCGGCACATCAGAAACGGAAAGTTTGGGGCCAAAACTTGGCGCTTCCTCTGCGGGAACAAAATCAGTGTGCCCGCTTTGTGGTTCACCGCCAGATTCCGACCACGGCTTCACCACAATCTCGCTGGGTCGCCATGAATCATCTGGTGTCTCGTTAAAATCAGGGGCGAGCGCGTGCCATTCATTCGTCGTTTCTTCTGGCTGCACCTCTACACTTTCTGGCTCTGGTGCCGACCACGCATATTCTTCTTCTGCGGATTCTGCGGGAACCTCCTCAATCTCTACAGAGGCATCTTCTACAGGTGGCTGATAGGGCTGGGGAGCGCTTGCTCCTCCCCACATTTCCTCGGCAGGGGGGACTATCTCTTCCACACGCTGCGACGGCGGGATATAGGTACGAATTTCAGGCTCCACACTCACGGCCTCACTGCCCCACAACCCTTCCACAGGCGGGGGTGGCTCTTCGGCAGCGTATTCGCTGTCTATGCCTGAATTTTTCTGATCAAAACCTTCATATTCGTCAGCGAAAGCATGACGTGGCGACAGTTCCGCCACCAACGTTTCTTCGTCTTCGTATTCTGCGGGCAAATCCGCTACTGCCCGCTTGCCGAATTGAGGTTGTTCAGTCATTATAGTGTGCCATAGGCTATTTTTTTACAGATTACCACTCCCTACCCTATCACGCGGTTCGTAAAAAATTACTTAACTAAATAGAGCAGATACCCATGATTTTGCATCAACCTGCTAGATATTTGCTAGATGTGGTTTTTCCGCCACGTTGCGGCCATTGTGCGGGATTCACCGAATCACAGGGGAAACTTTGTTCAAATTGTTGGTCTGCGCTCACTTTTCTATCTGCACCCTGTTGTGCGGCCTGCGGCTATCCCTTTGCCTATGAGATGGCCGATGCTGATTCACTCTGCGCCAGTTGTATGCAACATAAGCCACATTACGACGGGCATCGATCAATGCTCAAATTTGACGAACACAGTAAAAAGCTTATCCACGATCTCAAATATCACGACAAACCACTGCTGCTAGACTTATTCGGCGAATGGCTGATGCGCGCAGGCAATGAATTTTGGGATGACAATGTTATCCTTATGCCAATACCACTACACTTCCTGCGCTTATGGCAACGCCGATACAACCAAGCCGCCTTATTGGCAAAAGCGCTGGCAAAGCGCAGTGGTCACGCTCTTATGCTTGATGGACTCAAACGCGTCAAACGCCGCCCCCCTCAAGCAGGATTAAGCCGCGAACAAAGGCTTAAAAATATGCGCGGTGTATTTGCCACACCCCTCAAATGCAAAGCGGCAATTAACGGCAAAACCATTGTTCTGGTTGATGATGTAATGACCACCGGCGCCACCCTCAATGCTTGCGCCCGCACCCTCAAACGCGCAGGGGCAAGTCGCGTCTATGCAGTGACCCTTGCCCGCACGGTACTCGAATAATTCCCCCCGTTTGTCACGAAACCGTAACACGAAAATGTTACCCTCCAAAGCATGGACAAACGACAACTTGGCGGCATCGGGTTACTGATCGGCAATTTAGCAATCATGCTGAATGGCCTTGCCGCGCAAAAATCAGATAATATCGATACCAGAAAAAGTGGCAAACAACGTATTGCTGCAGGCGCAGCATGGAGCGGAGGTGCGCTCCTGCTCGCTCGCTATGGCGCGCAGCCTGTTAGCCGTCAGACA
This sequence comes from Rickettsiales bacterium, assembly GCA_044350115.1. Lineage (GTDB taxonomy): Bacteria > Pseudomonadota > Alphaproteobacteria > Rickettsiales > JALZUV01 > JBILIE01. The sequence continues at coordinate 5,959 of JBILIE010000051.1, read as the reverse complement.
GAGCGACTGGAACATAAACTCGCAGCCTATTTAAAGCGCGAGAATATTCCACTCGATGTTGAAACACTCCGCAAAGCCGATGAAGAACAGCGCCGCGCATGGTTTTCCAAAATCGAGGATTTTCTTTATACCTATCCCATTGAATGCGACAACGCCTATAATATCGTGGCGAATACAGCGATGATCCGCAGCGGTCAGTTCCGCAAAGACGGCGGCGAAAACGCTGCTGGCAATATGAATATGGCTTTTGGCACTCTAGGTCTTATCAGCTCACTCATCAGCATTTTTGTGCCCGAAAAAACCCCAGAACAAATTGCCGAAGCAGGTCAAGCCGGCACATTCTTAGGAAAAATACAGGAGAAGCCATTGGTCTATGCGCTCGGCTTTTCGCTGGTGAGCACCATTGCAGAGGGCATCGCCGCCAAGAACGAATATAAAACCGCAAAAAATCTGGCGCCCAACGATCCTTTTCGTCCTTATGCTTTTGCCATGTCTGCACTCACTGCAGTCGCAACGGCACTCTATATTGTGAGTGACTGGCTGACCGATACTGGCGAAAAACGCGCAACAGGCAAAGTCGAAGAGCGCACCACTGCACAACAACAAATCATTGCCGAAGCCTCACGCATTTTAAAAACAATGCCCAAAGACCAACGTCACAAAACAGTGCATAAAGTAGCGGTCTATTTAGCCGAACAACCCGAATTACGCATGGTTGATTTCAACGCACAAAAACTCGCGGCAAAACTGATGAACGAGATGGAAGCACAAGAAGCACAGCAACATTCAGACACCGCAGAGCATCCAGAAAACAGCGCCCCCGTGCTGCATGTCGATAAAATCAAATACGAAACACCATTAAGTGCGAACACAACTCGGATTTAGTGCTCAATGCGTCATCGCTATTTTTAGGCATGGCGTTACTGTGAAAGCGTAAACTCCCGATCATGGCTCAGACTCGGCATAATCTGTCGGGTTGCGGCGACTTCGGCAAGGTCGATTGTGTTTTGATTATTCAAAATATAGAATGCAAAAATGAAAAAAATAATTTTTATTTTTGTGGCGCTAATGTGCGGCGTAATATTTTTCTTACCTTATGAAGGCAAGGCTCAGCAACCCCGCTTGTCTGGAAAAGACCATCCAATCATCAAAGAAGAATATAGCGTAGAGCATTGGCAAAAAGCACTTGCCGAGGAGCGCGCAGCGCAAGAGCGTTGGAAAAATAACCCAGAACCTTATCGTGGCCCTGGGCGGGCGGCAGATTATTCCGATCCCTTTGAGGGAGGGGCAATACTCATAGCGCTGTTTAGTATTTTGATTCTTTCTGGAATATTTTTAGGTATTTATCGTTTTATTCTGCACAGGAATGAGAAACTATGCGAGGTGTGGTTAATTGGCGTTTTGTTGTTTTCTGCGGCAGTGGGCCTGCAAAGAATCATTATGTATTTTCAATTTGAGCTTGAAGGAACGCTCTCACTTTTAACTGGGTGGCCGCTGATTTTTTTCATTCCGCAAGCCTTGTTATTTAAATGGATTGCCTTGAGGCGACCTTTTGTTCTCAGCGCTTTGATGGGTCTTGTCTGGATGACGCCCGTTATCCTTTTTATTATTTATGTATTTATAGAAAATTCGTTGAGAGGCTAAAGATGACCAAACAAAATCTAATCTTTTTGACTGCAACGGCAATGGCTGTTTTTACCTCGCCGTGTTGGGCGGATATTATAGTTCCTCCCGCCTATACTCAGCAGCCATATTCTCCCGCACTTTATGATGCGTTGCTTGTTATTCCAGTGATAGCCGCCTATCTCCTCTATCGCCGCAACCGTAAAAAACCTGACGCATGAGTGCGGCGTTTTTTTGCCTTGCGTGGACGGTGATTTGCGAAGCGGGGGTGTATCGCTTTGTGTTGCGGCGCAGGGAGAAAATACTTGATTTGTGTCTGGTTAATTTATTCACCAACCCGTTGCTGAATGTGTCATTGGCGCGGATTTCCCCTGAATTATTTTCTTATGCCGTCATTGTGCTGGAAGTGTTAGTGGTGCTGGTGGAGTGGCAGATATTTCGCGGGTTGAAGTTAGAGCGCCCGCTATATGCGAGCCTTGTACTCAATGCGTCATCGCTGTTTTTGGGCATGGCGGCGATGGCGTTACTGTGAAAGCGTAAACTCCCGATCATGGCTCAGACTCGGCATAATCTGTCGGGTTGCGGCGACTTCGGCAAGGTCGATTTCGGCGGTGATGATGCAAGGTTCATCGCCTGCTTCCGACAAAATATCGCCCCAGGGGTTGATGATGAGAGAGTGGCCGTAAGTCTTGCGTCCACCGGCATGGGTACCGCATTGCGCGGGGGCGATAACAAAGCATCCCGTTTCCATTGCGCGGGCGCGGTTGAGGATATGCCAGCCGCCTTTTTCACCGGTGAAACGCGTGAAGGCAGCGGGGGTGGTGAGGATATCGGCACCTGCTTGGGCGAGCCTGCGATAGAGGTGCGGAAAGCGCAGATCGTAGCAAATCGTCATTCCCACTTTGCCCCATGGCGTTTCGGCTAACACGGCTTTATCGCCTGCATCAAAGCGCACCGATTCCTGATGCGATTCGCCATTTGGCACCGACACATCGAAAAGATGGATTTTGTCGTAATACGCGATGATGCCTTGCGGGGAGAGGAGGTAGGAGCGATTAGAGTATTTAGTGGCGAGTGATGAGTGGCGAGTGGCAAGCGAGCCAATCAAAATCCAGACACCCAGTTCTGCGGCGAGGGCGAGCATGGCCGCAAGCGCGGGGTGATCTTCTGGCGTGTAAACCTGTGCATGAAACCGTTCGCCCACTGCCATCAAAAAGGCATTTTCGGGCAGGGTAATAAACTGCGAACCACCCGCCACCGCTTCGCGCAGCATGGCTTCGATGGTAGCGATATTGGCGACCATATCGTCAGAATTATTGGTCTGGAGGCAGGCGATTTTGAGTTTTGGCATCGTATATTCCGTTTTTTTATTGCACCGCAACATCATCTGCGGCACATTATGAGTTCGCCCCTAGCTTAGGGCTAGCCGCAATGGTGCAGTGGCTCTGGGGGTAAATGACTTACATAAGGAGATTAACATGGTCATCGCAGCAAATCTAGGTTTTCCCCGTATTGGTGCTCACCGCGAACTTAAAAAAGCCGTGGAGGCCTACTGGAAAGACCAGATGCGCCGGCCAGAGTTAGAACAAATTGCCGCCGATTTGCGCCGCGAACATTGGACGTTGCAACATCGCGCAGGTATCAAACATATCCCCTCCAACGATTTTTCCTATTACGATCAAACGCTGGATACAATCGCCTTTACGGGCGCGGTGCCAGAGCGTTATGGCTTTAACGGCCTTGCGGTGGATCTCGATACTTATTTTGCGATGGCGCGTGGCGCACAGCGCGACGGGCTGGATGTACCCGCCATGGAAATGACCAAATGGTTTGATACGAACTATCATTATATTGTGCCCGAATTTCACGCAGGTCAGCAATTTGCGCTGAAATCGCTCAAAGCGGTGGATCAGTTTAAAGAGGCCAAAGCACAAGGGCTGCATACGCGTCCTGTGATTTTAGGCCCTGTTTCCTTCCTGCTTCTCGGCAAAATGAAGGACGGAAAAGACGCGCTGAGCCTGTTGCCGAGCCTGTTGCCTGTTTATGTAGAATTGCTGGAGATACTGGCAAAAGAAGGTGCGGATTGGATTCAGATGGACGAGCCATGTCTGGTGCTGGATCTCTCGGCACAAGCAAAAACGGCCTATCAAACGGCGTATGAAACACTCGGCAATGTCTCGCCCAAATTGCACTTATTGCTTGCGACTTATTTTGGTGCGCTGGGGGATAATCTCGATACCGCGCTGGATTTGAATGTTGGCGGCTGGCATATCGACCTCGTGCGTGCGCCAGCACAATTAGACGAAGTACTGGCGAAGATTCCTGCCAAACGCGCATTATCACTCGGTGTGGTGGATGGTCGCAATATCTGGCGTGGGGATGTGAATGCTGCGCTGACATTGGTGGAAAAAGCCGTGGCCAAGATCGGAACGGAATGGGTGCAAGTCGCGCCAAGCTGTTCGCTGCAACATGTGCCAGTCGATTTAGATAACGAAACGCAATTGGATGGCGAGCTGAAAAGCTGGCTGAGTTTTGCTAAACAGAAACTGGCGGAAGTCGGCATGATTACGAAAGGCGCAAGCGAAACGCGCAAAGCGATTGCGGCAGAGCTGGAGGAGAACGCAGCCTTACTGGCATCGCGCAAAGCATCGCCACGCTTGAATAATAAGGCAGTGCAGGAGCGCGTAAAAAATGCAACGGCAGATTTAGCAAAACGCCCCTCGCCGTATAAATTGCGTGAAGCGAAACAGCAAGCGGCGCTGAAGTTGCCGCTGCTTCCCACCACCACAATTGGTTCTTTCCCGCAGACGGCAGAAGTGCGCAAGGCGCGGGCGGATTGGAAAAAGGGTGTGCTCTCTGAAGCCGATTATCTGCAATTCCTGCGCAAAGAAACAGCGCATTGCGTGAAGGTGCAGGAAGATCTGGATATCGACATGCTCGTCCACGGCGAGTTTGAGCGCAACGACATGGTAGAATATTTCGGTGAACAGCTCGCGGGTTTTGCTTTCACCCAAAATGGCTGGGTACAAAGCTATGGCTCACGCTGCGTGAAACCGCCAGTGATTTATGGAGATGTAGAACGCCCCACGCCAATGACGGTAGAATGGGCACAATACGCGCAATCGCTGACTTCGCGTCCGATGAAAGGAATGCTGACGGGGCCAGTGACTATTCTGGCATGGAGCTTTGTACGCAACGATCAACCCGAAGAAATCACCTGTCGGCAGATTGCTTTTGCGATTCGTGACGAGGTGACGGATCTGGAGGCCGCAGGCATTAAAGCGATTCAGGTGGACGAGCCAGCATACCGCGAAATCATGCCACTGCGTCAGAAAGACTGGAAAGCCTATTTGAACTGGGCGAGCGAGTGCTTCCGCCTTGCCACTTCCAGCGTGCGCGATGAAACGCAGATCCACACCCATATGTGCTATTCAGAATTCAATGTGATTATCGAATCCATCGCGAGTATGGATGCGGATGTGATAACGATCGAAACTTCGCGCAGCCAGATGGAATTGCTCGATGCTTTTGTGAATTTCAAATATCCCAACCAAATCGGGCCAGGGGTGTATGATATTCACAGCCCTCGCATACCAGACGAAACGGAAACTACCGAACTGATGCGTAAAGCGCTAAAAGTGCTGGATGCGCGCCAATTATGGATCAACCCCGATTGCGGCCTCAAAACCCGTGGCTGGCCAGAAACTAAAGCCTCACTCGCAGCAATGGTGCAAACCGCCAAAAAACTGCGCGGTGAATTGGCAGAGAAACGATTGGCATCTTAAAATAATGAAAGAGGGCGAGTGGTGTTTAACCGTCACTCGCCTTTTTTACCGAGTTTTTTTGCATTTGGGATTGTTGTTATCACTATTTTGCACGAAACGATGGAACCTAAGCGACACTTGCACTAAAAGACATTATCACCTAAAGGAGCTTTTATGACTCAATGGATTGACACTCACGTTCACCTCTTCACCGAAGCCACCAAGGGCGAAGCGCCCGCGCTGATTGACGGAAAAGTGAATACGACAGAACATTATCTGCAATCTTTTGGGGACAATACTCCTGCCGGTGTGGTGGTGGTGGATTACAGTAAAGCCAGCAGTTCCGCGCATGTAGTGGCGACGGTGGATGAATTGGTAAAGCGCGGCATTCCTACCAAAGGCATCATCCGCGCCAATCTGGCTGATGAAAACACATGGGAGTGGTTGAGACATCCGCATATCGCAGGAGCGCGGCTCTATGCACTCGCCGATGTGCCCGATCTTTCCGCTAATAAAGCGGGTTACGATAAATTATTTTCCGAGCTGTGCACGCGCAAACAGCATCTCTGTCT
>JBILIE010000179.1:0-3880 GCA_044350115.1 Rickettsiales bacterium | reverse complement strand
ATTAGGTGCGATTTTTTGACCTAGTCCCAAAAAGGTAAAAACACCACTTTTTGACCTCATTTCGAGGTGAAAACAGGTAAAAACAGGGTAAAACTAGGGATTTTCAGGGATACGAAATTCATTTATTCCGTGTGGGCAAAAAAAATCCCAGCTCGGTGGCTGGGACGTAATTTTTCGATTATGTGAAAACATTACATTACGCCGTGACGCTATGCAAGATATTTTTTCAGTATTTCAATAACTTAGCAAGTTTGCAAAGAAATGAGGCTGGCAAAGGTATAATATGTGACCACATAATCACTGTTATTATAGCTTTATCGGCTAATGGTATAACAATATCTCTTGTTATTATATGATAATCGGTGTAAAGTATAATAACGAACCCAAAAAGCCATTCTTATTATAGTTTCGAGGACTAAAATGACGACACAAGCAAGCCGCAGCGGGCATTACGAGAAATTTGGAGAACACGAGCATTTCGTGCCGAAACCTCTGCCACCAGAGCCAGCCTTCCAGATGGATGCAGAGATGATCTCGCTCTACGGCGAAGCAATGCAGAGCTTGGGGCGGCTTGATGAGGTGGGAACCCGCATCCCCAGCAAGCGCCAGTTCATTGACGTGTATGTGGCGAAGGAAGCCGTGCTCTCCAGTGAAATTGAAGGCATCTACACCACGCTGACCGAAGTGCTTGAGTTTAATGCTCGCAAGAAAATGCGTGAAAACCGCAATGTTGAGGATGTGTTGAATTACCTCGATGCGGTTAATCATGCTCTGAATATGGTGCGGGAACAGGGCTTGCCGCTTACGAACCGTGTTATCAGGGAAAGCCACCAAGTTTTGCTGGCGGGTGCGCGGGGACAGACTAAAGCCCCAGGCGAGTTCCGAAAAGTTCCTGTGTTCGTCGGCAAGCTCGTGCCGCCTCCTGCGAATTATGTGCCCGATCTGATTCGTGACCTTGAGAAGTTCATTAACGAAGATAGCACCTGTGAGCCGCTTATCCGCGTTGGGCTTGCGCACGTCCAGTTTGAAACCATCCACCCATTTTTAGATGGCAATGGCCGTATTGGTCGTTTGCTGATTGTGCTGATGATGTTGGATTATGGGCTGTTGAAAGAGCCGATTTTGTATCCGTCCTTTTACTTCAAGAAATTCCGCAGCGAGTATTACAGCAGGCTCGATGCCGTGCGCGTGAAGGCTGACTATGAGGGCTGGATTAAGTATTTTCTCCGTGGCGTGAAGGAATCCGCTGATGATGTGGTTAACCGCGCGTGGCGGGTGGATACACTCATTCGTGAAAGCTCGGAACGCATCGAAGCTGCGCTTGGCCGCAACCGCGTGAAAGGCTTAAAGCTGCTCGATAGCCTCTGCCACAATCCAGTAATGACCATCAATGACGTGGCAGAAGCGATTGAAACCACTTACCCGCCAGCCAAGAAACTGGTGGATAAATTCGTGGAATTGGGAATTTTGCAGCCCGAAGATGGAAAGCAGCGCAATCAGAGCTTAAAGTTTAAGCAGTATCTGGATGAGCTGGAGCGCGATTAATCACGAATGGTATGGTAGCGTTTTTGTTTCCGACGCTGCTCACTGTGGATGTCATCATAGACTTCGTAAACGGCATCCAGCACCAATCCGATGAGTTTCTTGCCTGACCGCCTCGGCCATTCCGTCCATTTTTCCAGCTCATCAATCGGAATGCCAGTGATGCTGACTTGGTAGGCAACTTCCCAAAACGTGATGCCGCGTTCTTTGTCGATATGGCGTTTCATCAATGCCTGACGAATGCGCGAATATCTGCGCTGTGCATCAATCCGCCCCTCGGCAAATCCTGAGAATCTGCCAGAACCGCCAGTGCGGGGCAATCCATCCATTAAGGTTGCGATCGCGCGCGGAATCATGCCGCCATAATAGCAATCGGAATAAAGTTGCTCACCGGCTTTGTGCTGGTCCTCGCTGATAAGAGCGTATGCCTTGCAATAATCCAGTGTTGTTTGGGTGATGTTGCGAACCCGCTTGCGACCTTTGTTTTGGTCGGTGTAATTGCCTTCCGCATCCACGAACTCGACTTTCAGGACGTGATGATTTTCCAGCTCCGGCGAACCGAGGTCAGATTCAAAGCCGTGCTTCGGGAGTTTGCGGTTAATTTTCTTGTGGTTAATGGCAAGAAAATCCGCCTGTTTTTTGGGGTCATGCGGTTTTTTCATGGGATGTTTCCGTTTGTGGGTTGGTAATTTCACGCAGGGTTTGCAGCATCCGTTCCGCCATGTCGGGGCTCAGATGCTGTTCGCTAACCGCTTCCTGAATTTTCTTTTCGGTACGGCGCAAATGCTCGGCTTGGAATTCCTCAGGCGAAAGCGGCGCGTAGGTTCTGCCGCTGATCTGTGCCATCATTGCTTCGACTTCCAGTGAGTTCAGCGCCTGCTGCTCCAGCTCAACCAAGGTAATCGGCGGGGGTAATTTCGGCGGCTCATTGGCAACCGCCAGCAAGCGTTCAAGTCGGAAAAGCAGTTGCTTACGCTCACGCAAGTCATCCGCCACCAGAGCTTTCAACCTTCCAGGACGCGGGAAAAAATCGCAGCGCGGGTCTGGGTCATTGCGGTAAATGGCGCAGGCTTTTTGCAATAAATCTGGCGGAAACTCTGCAAGGTCGGTCAAGGCATCGTGAATCATGATTTTGAAATCGCGGGAATCACGATGGCCCATTGGACACCAGACCGAAAGTCGCTTGAGTTCAAAGCCAGCTTCTGCAGGCGTAGCGGGAATTGCCAATGCTCGGACGTGTTCTACCGCGTCGATCAGCTCGATGTAGCGTTCACTGTTTCTGGCAACGACTGGCACAGGTCGGATTTGTCGGCTCTGGTAACCTTCGGCACGGCGATGGTCTATGGCGCCAGTAGCAGTGAGCGGATGTTTGCAGAGCCAATCAATCTCGTTCGCGCTCGTGTACGACTTCAACCAAGGCTTCAGTGAAAGCGTCATGACCGCTGCGCGCGCGGGGCGCATATTGTCGGCTTGCATCAATTTTGGTTCCGTCATGATTGACCTCCGTTATTGGGTTTTGTTGGTAGAATGTTCGGTCTTTCACCGCGTCGGGAATGGCCGTGCGGAAATATGCCAAGCTGCCGATGGGGTGCTTGCCTTTGCGGTGATGGGAATGCAGCTGCTTGAGGAAAACCTGCCGGCACAGCTCACGATCAGCTCCGGCCGCGATGAATTGTGCGGCAATCATTGCGTCTTCGCCATGCGGCCAAGGTCGAGCAAGCTGTTCGCCAAACACTTCCACGATGGCTTCGTCAAAAGCCCTGATGATTTCTACAGGGGTCGTGCGCGGGCGCGTGACCTCATCATCTCTATTTTCAGGTTTCGGTTTTGGTTGGGGTTCAGGTTCAGGGGGAGCAAAGTCCTGCACACTGCCGCCTACCGTATCGGATAGGGTATCGGATACGGTATGCGATAGGGTATCTGATACGGTATCAGATAGGGTATCCGATAGGGTATGCTGCTTGCCGATGTCTTTTGCGGATACGGTATAATCGCCCACGCAAAGTTTTTTATAGAGAGCGTCCCATTCAGGATTCCAAAAGTTATCATCTTTGATGGAAAAACGATTTTTCTGTTGTTGAAGAGCTCGCCATAGCGCAGGGAATATTTTATGTGAGCGCATGGTGTTATTGATGAGCTGGACGCACATCTTGCCGACGCGGGAATTTTCGATGGGGTTATGCTCAAGATAGCGAGGCATGAGCAAGTAGTTGGTTTCATCGTCGTAAATGATGAATCCTGCTTCGATAAGCTCTGTCAGTGCTGATTGGGCTTTGTCTTTGTCCCAGCGCAGATCCGTTTCAATGTAGCCGATGGGCAAGCGGAAGCAGCCAATGGC
>JBILIE010000177.1:0-3967 GCA_044350115.1 Rickettsiales bacterium | reverse complement strand
CAGAGGCACTGCGTTTGCTCACCTTGCTCGTAACCCAGCCACGTTTTAGCGCGGAATCCCTCGCCCGTAAGCAGGAAGAAATCCGCACCGATCTCCGCCAAGCCGCGCAAGATCCAAGCTGGCTCGCAGGGCGTGCGTGGAACGAACGCGCCTATGGCAAACATCCTTATGGGCGCGCCTTGGAAGGCACCGATAAAACCCTCTCTGCCCTCACGGTTAGCGACGTCAAAGCATGGCACGCCAGCGCACTCACAAAAGATCGCCTTAAAATTGCAGTGGTGGGCGATGTGGAGGCGGCAGATCTCACCCGCGCGTTGCAACAGCTCATCACGGCATTACCTGAAAATTCGACCCTTGCTATCCCTGCCGAGGCGCCGATCCCCCCCGTCAACCTTCCGCCTATTATGGTGAAAAAAGACGTGCCGCAAAGCATTGCCATTTTTGGCTTGCCCGCGCTCAAGCGCAGTGATCCTGATTTTTATGCGGTGTATCTGCTTAACCAAATCTTGGGCGGCGGCACGCTCACCAGCCGTCTCTCTCATGCGATTCGGGAGGAAAAAGGCCTTGCTTATTATGCCGCCAGCAGCCTCTCCATGCAGCAATTCAGCCCTGTTCTGCTTGGCAGCTTCGCCACGCGTAACGAGAAAATAGGCGACGCAGTAAGCGAACTCCGCAAGGTGCTCACACGCACTGCCACTCAGGGCGTAACGGCAAAAGAACTGCAAAATGCTAAAGATTACATCACCGGATCTTTCCCGCTGGAAATCGACACACAATCCGAGCGCGCCAGCTATCTCAGTGCCATGATGGTGTATGATCTGGGTGACGATTATCTCACCAGACGTAATGACTACTTCCGCGCCGTCACACTCACTCAGGTCAACCGTCTCGCCAAAACGCTGCTCAGCCCTGCTCCGCTGCTAGTAGTTGCAGGCAACCCCAAAAAGGCGCTATAACCCCTGCATGAACACTTTATATACACAGCAAATCGAATCTGCCATGGGCGGCGCTCATGGCGCAACCCCTCAGGCCATTGCGGCGGCACAAGCCCGTATTCCTTCCATTTTAGCCGCACTCGGCAGCGATCACACCTTCATGACGCTTGCTGCCACCCGTGCTGATTTGCCCGAAATTGAACGCCTTGCAGAACAGATCCGCAAACAATTCTCGCATGTGATTGTGCTGGGCACAGGCGGCTCCAGCCTCGGCGCAATGACGCTTACCGCGCTCACTCAATCGCGCTTTGCCCCTTCGGGGATGAACATTCATTATGTCGATAACACCGACCCCGATACGCTCGACCAGCTCTTCTCGCAGCTCCCGCTTTCGGATACCTTTTTTCTCGCTGTGAGCAAATCGGGCAGCACCGTTGAAACCGTCGCGCAACTTCTACTCGCAATCAAACATCTTGAGCAAGGCGGATTTGCGGTTAAAGAACATTGCCTTGCCATTACCGTTCCTGCCGCCAGCCCGCTACGCAAGATGGCAGAACATTACCACCTCCCCACCCTCATTCACGATGCCGAACTAGGCGGGCGTTTTTCTGTCTTATCCGTGGTAGGCCTACTCCCCGCTGCGCTTGCAGGGCTAAGCCTGCATGCCTTACGCGATGGTGCCACTGCCGTGATGACGGACATCGCCGATCATGGCGCAAATTCCGCCCCCGCTCTCGGCGCGGCGTTGCAATTTGCTTTGCTTGAAACGGGAAAAACCATGAGCATCCTCATGCCCTATAGCGATCGCCTTGAAAATGTCGGGCGGTGGTATCAGCAGCTCTGGGCAGAAAGCGTTGGCAAACAAGGCAAAGGCAGTTCGCCCATTCGTGCGCTCGGCGCAGTGGATCAACACAGCCAGCTGCAGCTTTATCTCGGCGGCCCGCGCGATAAATTCATCACCCTGCTCGGCATCACCCCGCAAGGCAAAGGCGAAGTGATCGATGCCGCGCTCGCTCAACAATTCGGGTTAGATTATATTGCTGGCCAGCCGCTCGGCACCATCCTCGCCGCACAGCAAGCAGGCACCGCCCTGACCTTCACTCGTAACGAAGTCCCCCTGCGTCAAATCATCCTGCCCAGCATCACCGAAGAATCCATTGGCGCCCTGCTCCAGCATTATATGATGGAAACGGTCATCATGGCAGGCCTGCTCGGCGTAAACGCCTTCGACCAACCCGCCGTAGAAGAAAGCAAAACCCTCGCACGCGAATGGCTTGCCACCCATGCGTAAATAGGGCTATAAGCTCCCCCACACGCACCCGTAGCTCAGCTGGATAGAGCGTTGCCCTCCGAAGGCAAAGGTCGTACGTTCGAATCGTATCGGGTGCGCCAGTTTTTACGTTGATACCTCCCAATGTGCTGGCTTTATCTATGCCGCTTTTGCTACTTTTAAGACAAGGATGCGGTGAGAAACTCAATGAAGGCTTGAAGAATTGGTTAATATATGTTAATGTGCTGCTGTTTTTTAATCCCGACATTCACTGGCGATTTTTTGCGTTCACGCACGAAGTAAAGGCACCTTGTGCTGCACGAAATCGTCAAACTACTCACTTCCAAAAAAAATAAATATGGAAGTAACAACACAAACGTCCAACACTACATCTGTTGGGCAACCCACCCGCGAGGGTGAAGGCGGTCACTGGCCGAATGGCTGGCTGAGAGCCATTGGCATCGCCACCCTGCTTGGGGTGGTAGGGCTTCTCGTGTGGTACAGCCGCACAGAGAAAGTCACTCCAGCAGCGACCCCAAACATAGTAGATGCCTACCAGTTCACGGAAGTGGATGGGTATATCGTCTACAGCGAGCGCAGTTTAGAAAAACTGCGTCAAAAACCGCTGGAGGATCCAGCAACTTACGCCACTGCCGCCGCTGGCGACTGCGGGGGCAACGGCGACTACTGGGACATGGTCAAAAACATGGCCCAAGCCCTTGCCGCCCTGCGCATTGCTTTGCTGGCAGAGCACGGCAACGCCATTCCTCCCGAAGATTATCGGGCGGCCGCACGCAAGTTATTCTGCGACTTGCAGTGCGACAAAAAAATCGCCGCAAACGATAGCGATATCGTAAATGGCAAGCTGAAGCCCACAGCCAAAAAATGGGCATCCCGTGGCCTGACGTGGAAGCAGGCCTTGTGGGAAATGCTCACTACCACCCAGACCGGGTGTTGGGGGGTAGATAACCCGGAACTTCGGGATATTCCTCTAGACTGCAAGTAAGAGTGCAGTCCCCGCCACCAGAAAAAAGGACAGAAACGCCGATACCCTCGGTGTTTACTGTCCTTTTTTTGTGTGTGAGTTGCCTTACGCCGCTTTCGCTGCGCTCATTTTGCTTTGTAGCTTCTCTGCTACGGCTTTGAGGAAGTCCTGCGAGGTTAAATGACCCTGACCATCGCCGACGAGCAGCGCGAGGTCTTTGGTCATTTTGCCGCCTTCGACGGTTTCGATGCAGGCGGCTTCCAGCGTATCGGCGAATTTGACGACTTCGGGGGTGTTATCAAACTGGCCGCGATAGCGAAGGGCGCTTGTCCAGGCGAAAATCGAGGCCATGGGGTTGGTGCTGGTGGGTTTGCCTGCCTGATGGTCGCGGTAGTGGCGGGTGACGGTGCCATGCGCCGCTTCTGTTTCCACCGTTTTACCATCGGGGGTGATGAGCACGGAGGTCATCAGGCCGAGGCTGCCAAAGCCCTGCGCCACGACATCCGATTGCACATCGCCGTCATAGTTTTTACACGCCCAGACAAATCCGCCTTCGCTTTTGATCGCATAGGCCACCATATCGTCGATCAGGCGGTGTTCATAGGCCACTTTGCCCACGAATTCCTTGTCGTAAACTTCCTGAAAAATATCTTTAAAGCGGCCGTCATAGGCTTTGAGGATGGTGTTTTTGCTGCTGAAAAACAGCGGCAAACCAAGGCTAATCGCATAATTAAAGCTCGCCCGCGCAAAGCCATAAATCGATTCGTCGAGGTTATA
>JBILIE010000176.1:0-3971 GCA_044350115.1 Rickettsiales bacterium | reverse complement strand
GCTCATCGCCTCTAATGCGGTGCGTCCGAAAGCTTCGTTCCAAGTGGAGGGGATAACGGCAATGGTGGCTTCTGCCGTGGCGCGCAGGGTTTCGGCGTAATTACAGAAGCCGAGCATTTCTAATTGTGTGCCTAGGGGGTCGAGCGTGCTGCGAATGGTGTTTTCGTAAGGACTTGTTTTCGCATCAGGCTGGTGTCGCGTTGCGCCGATAAATTCACATTTCCACTCTGGATAGGCGGGCAATATTTTTGCCATGGCTTGCGCAAATTCTAATGCACCTTTTTCGGGTTTGAGCCTGCCTACAAAAATAATTTTCTTCTGCTTGGACGGGAAAGAGCCGGGATCAGGCAGTGCAAGACCATTATAAACCACATGGGCTTTATGGATATCACCGCTCAGGCCTTCGACAAAACGCTGACGGATATAATCGCTCACACAATAAATCGCCGCACAATGATTGAGCAGCCATTGTCGCTGTGCGGATGTTTTGGCAAGTTTCATTTCCTGCGGATCATTATGCAGGTGGAGCGCGATTTTTCCGCGCCATCTTTTGGCTAAATAATGGGCAAGGTTGGGGCGATTATGTACCTCTACCAGTGCAGGATTTTGGATTTTTATCTGAGCAAGGCAAGCGCGGGCATAGGCATAGCTGCGGGTTTGCCACCAGTGTTTTTGCGCCAAGGCGTGATAGGGTATCTCAGGGAAGGAATCTCCGTCAATCCCGCCAATAACGGTGCTTTGAGCGCGGTAACGGCTATGCGTGATAAAATCCTGCACACATAAGGCAATCGCCCCAAAATGTTGGGCACTAAACCCCTCACGCGGCGGTAAGACGACGAGGATAGAATCAGAAATCCCAGCAGCGGCCATTATTTTCCCAATCACCATAGCGGGTGGGTTCCAGCCCTTTAGGGCCTCCGACTTCGTTTGTGGGGGGAATCCCCCCTCGAGCTTCGCTCTCCCCCACGGCTTCGCCGCCTCGCACTTGCTCGGTTGGTGTTTCATCTGCTGGTGCGATCATAGTGTTGGATTGCTCTTTTTCGTTCATCTGCGTATGCTCCTGCGTTCACATAACAAGAATGAAAGTAAAGTGCAATGACCACTCAAGGCATGACTAGCCGCAAAATCGCCCATGTCCTGCTAATGAAGGTGTTTAAGCAAAAGCAAACGCTGGAGCAGGCGATGAATAGTGAAGCCAAGGCGCTGAATGCGCTTTCGGTGCCAGATCGGGGCTTTGTGTTTCATTTGGCGATGTCGGTATTGCGGCATCGGGGGGCGTGTGATGTGCTGCTGGCGAAATATCTGCAACAGCCGATAAAAGATTCGCGGTTGGATATTACATTGTGTTTATATTTAGGGATTTGCCAATTATTGGTGCTGAAATCGCCAGCCCATGCGGCGGTAGATACCAGTGTGGAATTGGCAAAATCATGCCATCCCGCCCTTTCAGGCCTAGTGAATGCAGTGCTTAAAAAGATTGCGCGGGAAGGGACGTTTGAGGGCTTACTTCCCTCTGCTAATACGCCTGAATGGATGTGGGAGGAATGGGTGGAGGTTTATGGCGAAGCCACGGCACAAGCCATTGCCACCGCACATTTGGGCGAGCCTCCTTTGGATATTACGGTGAAAGATTCTACGCAGATTGCCCATTGGAAAGAGGCGCTTGGTGCAGAATTATTGCCCACAGGGAGTTTGCGTTTGCGTGATGCGCATGATGTTACGACGCTGGCTGGTTTCGACGAAGGCGCATGGTGGGTGCAGGAACTCGCCGCTTCGTTGCCAGTAAAAATGATGGGCGATTTGCGTGGCAAAAAAGTATTAGATCTCTGTGCGGCACCAGGCGGTAAAACCATGCAATTGATCGCTGCGGGGGCGGAAGTGACTGCGGTGGATATTTCGGCCAAACGGCTGGAGCGTTTGCAGGAAAATTTAACACGAATGGGGATGAAGGCAGATCTGATTGCTGCCGATATTCACAAATGGCAGCCTGCAGATCTGAGAGAGCCAATGCGTAGCATTAGCGGATTCACCGAGCAAGGCGAGGCGGCGAAAACCGTGGGGTTTGGAGAGGATTCCCCAACGAATAATAAATTCGACATGATATTGCTAGATGCGCCGTGTTCCGCCACTGGCACAATGCGCCGTCACCCTGAAATTATGGTGCTGCGTACGTTACAAGATAAGGCGCGATTGGTGCAAATTCAGCATCAAATGCTTTGCAATGCACTTTCTTGGCTTAGCCCCGAAGGGGTGTTGATTTATGCCGTATGCTCACTGCAACAAGAAGAGGGCGAAGATCAAATCAATGCGCTGCTGGCAGAGGGCAATGCTAAGCTGATTCCGCTTACAGAACAAGATGTTGTAGGAATGTCGGAATGGCTCACCCCCCAAGGAATGTTGCGGACTTTGCCCAGCCATCTGGCTGATCAAGGCGGGATGGACGGATTCTTTTTAGCGCGAATAGCTAAAATCCAATGAATTATTAACCTTAATTTATAATTACGGTAATATAACTTGTGTTAAGTCGCATGATGCGATGTTTTCGGCATGTAAGCCTTGTCTCTTCCTTTTGGGAGACTGAATGGCGCACGTCAGGCAGATTCTCCCCCAAAAAGTGATGACAAGGTGTGGCAAGCCTAGGTTTTAACAAAAGGAGTATCGGGGATGACAACTATTGCTTCCACACCACCCACTGTACGTATTGATCGGCCAGTGGCAAAACAACCAGTGCTGGAGACGGCCAGAGCGCGGCAAACAAAGCAGGTGAGCGAAGTGGCGCGCCAAACTAGGGTGGCAGACTCACCGCCGAAAGCCACGATTTTGCCATCGGAAGCGGAGCTTGCCGTGAATGACGTGGGGAAAAGCAAAATCGCCGTGGAAACAAAGTTGCGCCCGAAAGCAACCCAAGCAAAACCCGAAGTAAAACAGGCAACGGCTGAAGTAGTGCCAGAGGCGAAAGTCAAAGATACTCAGCCAAAAATAGAACCAAACCAAGAGCGTAGCCTTGGTAAGCCTGTTCCCAGAGCTATTGGCTCAGTCGTGAATCTGATTGTTTGATAAAAAAGCGAGCCAGAGCTTTCGACCACTGCTTGAACCTATAGCGCGAAGCTGCTACCTAGGTTTGCATGTCAAAACTCATTAAAATTGCTCCTTCGATTTTATCTGCCGATTTTGCGCGTCTGGGCGAAGAAATCCGAGCTGTGGACGCTGCGGGTGCCGATTATATTCATGTGGATGTGATGGACGGGCATTTTGTGCCTAATTTAACCATCGGTGCGCCAGTGGTGAAAGCCTTGCGCCCGCATACCAAAAAAGTGCTGGATGTGCATTTGATGATAGAGCCTGTTGATGCGATGATCCCTGAATTTGCCAAGGCTGGCGCGGATATTATCACGATTCATCTGGAGGCAGGCGCGCATGTCCATCGCAGTTTGCAGCTTATCAAAGATCAGGGCTGCAAAGTGGGGATTTCGATTGTGCCCTCCACTCCCGCCGCCGCACTTTCTGAAGTGATGGGGATGGTGGATTTAATTTTGGTGATGACGGTGAATCCTGGCTTTGGTGGTCAGCGGTTTATCGAAAGCCAATTGCCCAAAATTAGCACTTTGCGTCAGATGATCGACGCGACAGGACGCGAGATTGATTTAGAAGTCGATGGCGGTATCAATCCACATACCGCGAAACAGGCCATTGCGGCAGGGGCGAATGTGCTAGTCGCGGGCAATGCTGTGTTTGGTTCGAATAAGCCATACGATATAGCGATTGCGGAATTGCGCGCGTGAGAAAAGGTCTAAAAGATATATCCTTACATGCGGGAATGGTGCAGCTAAAAATGCGCCGTTTGCTGGTGTTGGCGGGAATTCTGCCCGTAACCTTTCCACGACAAGCGCCGAAAGATCCGTGGCTTGGTAAGCCACTGGATGGGCGCAATATTCTTACTGGTGAATTCACTTTTCATGGTGATACTTTCC
>JBILIE010000175.1:0-3972 GCA_044350115.1 Rickettsiales bacterium | reverse complement strand
TGCCAATATTCTGGCTTGATGATACCTTGTACACCGTGTTGTCGCAGCTTTTGATTGAGAGATTTATAATCAAGGGCAGTATCCCCAGTGAAATGAGGGCGATAGGTTCCCTCTAGCTCAAACTGTATGACAGGTTCAAATCCCAAATGCCTAATTTCAGCATGAAGCAGTTCAATGGCTTGAATAGAATAATCACTGATTTTATCCATTTTAGGCACTATGACGCTTCAATGTAGCGCAACCCAGAATGCTGAAAGAAATGCCGCCTAAATGCGTATCGAGAATCTTTAATTGCATAATTGCCCGTTGATGCCCAACAACCACCCTTAAAAACATTGTGCTTACCATCGAAGGTAGGAACTGAAAAATCATCATAGGCTGGATGCACCTTAAACCCATCATATCCCTCAAACTCTGTCACTGTCCACTGCCATACATTGCCAATAATATCGAAAAATCCCTGAGAGAATTCAAACTCATTCACAGGACATGAAGAAGCATAATATTCTAAATTCACATTACCGGGCGCCTTATCCCAATAAGGTTGATCCGTCGGCACCATTTCTCGCAACATGTACCACTCGGCTTCTGTTGGCATTCGGATTTTCTTGCCTGTTTGAGAGGATTTCCATTCACAAAAGGCATGTGCTTCTAGGTGGTTAATATCCACAGGCCAATCCCATGGCATGGGAATCTCTTCCAGCATGGTGCGATAGCGATAGTTGTCACCGTTTTTTATCCAAAAATGCGGATATTGCGTTTTTGTATCCGTACACCAGCTCCACCCTTCTGCTGTCCAATAACGTTGCGTTTTGTAACCCTCAGCGCGAACAAACTCTAGAAACTCTTGGTTAGAAACAAGGTATTTACTCGCCTTAAAGGGCGTGACCTCTTCATGACGTGTTCCATACTCATTATCCCAACCATAAAGTGGGTTTGGTAGATCCTTACCTAAAGTAATATTACCACCATTTACGGCAATCATCGCATTGGTGGGTGCTATGCCCGACTTTCGACAAGGCTGCCAATTGGGATGTTTCTGTAGATACTCCAAGGGGAGTTCTCTCAACAAAACAGAGGTGGTTTCTAAGTGTATTCTCTCATGCTCAATTCCCATCATGATAATCCACAAGGGACTGGCCTGATCAATTGGCAATGTGAAAGAACATTTGCGGATAAAATTATCCACCGTATCTCGCACAATGTTGCGGTACTTTATTACTTCTGCAACCGAAGGCCAGTCATAGTGATGAGGGTCAAGATCATCCCATGACATCTCATCCACTCCAATTGCCATCATATCTTCTAAATTTGCGTCAATACGGTTCTTTATCAAGCCCGTAAGATTCAACTTATTCATAAAAAAGACAGCGGTATGTCCAAAATAAAAAATCAGCGGGTGACGAAGTGTATTCGGACGCAAATAAAAAGCAGAGTCGTCTTTCAGACACTCATAAACATTCTCGTAAAGTGAATAGGTTTGGTGAAAATATTCTAATATTTCTTTCCGCTTCTCTTCAATATCATGACCAATAAGAAGAACAGTTTTACTCGGAAGAAATTCTCTCGATATGGCTTTATCGGCTAACATTCACATCTCTTGTTTGATTTATCATTTTCATTAACACAAGATGCTCTGATCGCATAGTTACAGATAGGTAAGGTGAGCTTATGCCTGCCCGCAGATACAATGACCCTGCTCACACATTATGTACAGCGTGTGGAACTTCAGGCCTCGGGCATTCGGCTCACGCTTTCATTGAGTCCGCTGTTGTCTGCACAGGTGAATGCAGGGTCAGTCTTCCTGATGCAGGATGTTCCCATGCAGATAAAGCGGCGCGGAGTGGAGATGCAGTTGGTGATCGGTCAACAACCTTCTGGCCGTCTTGATACTACCCTTATCAAAGCAATCGCACGGGCAAATCGATGGTTTAAGCAACTGGCCGCGGGTGAAGCCAGCAATATTGCGGAAATTGCAGAACGTGAAGGCATCGACAGAAGCACAGCCACGCGCGTGATGCATCTTGCCTTCCTTGCACCCGATATTATCGAGAGTATACTTTCAGGACGACAGCCTACAAATCTGAGTCTGGAAAAGCTCACCAAGTAGATTGACCTGCCCATCCATTGGGAAGAACAGCGCCAGCTTCTTGGATTTGCCTGAACCCTAAAGTGACCGCCAAAATCCCGGACAGAGAGAACGGCCTGAATTTCTCTAATATACCTAGGAAATTCAGTTCTCTCCGACCTCTTCAGGAAACGCAACCCCGCACACAGCGCGAGACACGGCGAACATTCAATCTATTGAAATATAACGGAAAAGAAAATGGTGGAGGGAGAAGGATTTGAACCTTCGTAGGATTGCTCCGGCAGATTTACAGTCTGCTGCCATTGACCGCTCGGCCACCCCTCCACACGCGAAAAGCGAGTCGCGTAATTAACCTGTCAGCATCTAAATTGCAAGCTCTCTTTTCCTCCCAAATGCCCCCAAACCCATTAGCTTGCATACCGCGCCTTGCTCGGTTGCTAGACAATGCCCGCGCCACGCTGTATGCGGTGGGGATGAAAAAACAGAATCGCCCGCCTGCCCGCCCCTCTTCCAGCCACGCTTTGCCGCCCGGATATTATTGGCTATATGGCCTGCATCCCGTGCAGATGGCTCTGGCAAATACAGCGCGACATAAGGGGGTGTTGCTGGGCACTGCACCGGCACTCGCAAAATTGCGCGTATCGGCCAAAATGAACACTAAAACGGTGGAAGGTGCCGAGCTGGACAGAATGCTGCCGCCACAAGCCACGCATCAGGGGGTCGCGCTGGCAGTGCAACCGCTGAATGCTCCGCCGCTCGAACAGGTGCTTGCCACGGGAAAACCGCTGGTGATGCTCGATCAGGTAACAGACCCACAGAATATTGGGGCAATTTTACGCTCGGCGGCAGCCTTTGGTGCGGGCGCAGTACTGGTACAGGAAAAACATTCGCCTACCGAAAACGCCACCATTGCCAAAATTGCGGCAGGGGCACTGGAAGTGGTGCCCTATCTTCCCGTCACCAACCTTTCGCGGGCGATAGAAGAAGCGCAGAAGGCGGGCTATTGGGCAGTGGGGCTTGACGGCGCCGCCGAAAAAACACTGGCGCAGTGCAAGCTGACCGCCAAAACCCTGCTGGTGATGGGCGCAGAAGGCGCAGGATTGCGCCGCCTAGTGAGCGAACATTGCGACATTCTCGCCAAATTGCCGATTGATCCGCAAATGGAAAGCCTGAATGTAAGCGTTGCAGCGGGGATAGCGTTGTATAGCTTGATATAGTGTTTCACTAAATCGTGCTACTAAACACCTTGCCTTGCGGCTCCTTGCGGGCGAGGCGGGCGTCGAAGGCTAAAGGAAGAATGGCTTCCATTTCTCTAAATCGTGATAGAGTTTTTCGAAAGCGGATTTTTGGTTGATGTCGCCAAACTCAGAGTATGTTTCTGCCAAATCGTTTGCGGCAAGGTTTCTACCCTCTCCAAGTGCCTGATTCAATGTTGTGATTATGGATTCGTGATTTTCCTGTGTCTGACAAAAACCAAAGAGTATGATTAATATCGTGCGTTTATAGTTATTGCCTTCATTTCCCAGTTTATGAAACGCAAGATCTCCAAAAAACTTCCATAACTCGGCTGAAGTAATCATAGCACGGCCAATCTTATAATAGATTTCTTGGCTAAAGAATGAGGTTGCCACCAGTAATACCGAGGCCTGAAGCCATGATGCCTTTATCTGTTTTTGATTAGATACCAGCAAAAGCTGCATCAGTTTTCGTAAAAAAGACTCAATTTGGCGCAGGCTGAAATTGAATACAGTACACACTGCATTGATAAAGGGCAGCAAATCCCTTTTTGCTTCGGCACTGATAGCAAAGCAAACCCCCTCAGCCGTTGCTTTATCGTATAAGTCGTTAAAGCGTTCCGCCACAAAACTGCTTAAACTAATGTG
>JBILIE010000034.1:0-10290 GCA_044350115.1 Rickettsiales bacterium | reverse complement strand
AATTCCCACGGGCTGGTGAACCTTATCCAGAATTCGGGGAATAACGTGATTATCCAGAGTGCCACTATCGTTAATTTAAAGATGCAATAAGCTGATGTTCAGAATCCTGATCATACTGGTAACGATATTTTCCGCCACTCAGTCAGCGGTGGCGGAGAATATCGTTTTACCAAGTGGGGGAGGAGCCTATACCCTCAAAACCACTACCCTGCGCGATTACCGCTTCCGCGATGTGATTGAGCAGAAGCGCGACTTCAGCTGCGGCTCCGCTGCGCTGGCAACGTTGCTGGCCTATCATTACGAACGCCCTGTTTCTGAAACGCAGGTGCTGCACGAGATGTATGCTGCGGGAGACAAAAAGAAGATCGAGAAAGAAGGATTCTCGCTATTGGATATGAAACAATATCTAGCGCAGCAGGGCATCCATGCTGACGGATACAAGGAAACATTGGATAAGCTGGCCAAGGTGGGGATACCCGCCATCGCACTGATTAACAACAAGGGCTATTTGCATTTTGTGCTGATCCGTGGCGTGAGGGGGAAGCAGATATCGCTAGCCGATCCCGCGCAGGGGGCAAAAACCATGGATCGTGCAGAATTTGAAAAAATATGGAACGGCATTTTATTTGTCGTGCTGGATAATATGCCAGTGGGGCGTGCCCATTTTAACCTCGCTCGGCATTGGGGAAGGCCTCTGGGCAATCAGGCGCTTACCCAGTTCACTAGTGGAAACCTCGCTGGTTTCGCTTTGCATATCACCCGTCAACCAGGATATTTCTGATGTATAACTTTCTTAAAAAACTTTTGATGGCCAGTGTTGTCGTCGCTTACTCTGCCTCCCCCACACTGGCGATGCCGGGGAGAGTTCTGCAAGGAGAGGGCTTTAATTCGCCTCCGCTTGGGAATGCACAGCTCGCACAATTACGCGGCGGCTTTATTGCCCCGGGCGGCCTTACCATTGATTTTTCGCTCACTAGCCAGACGTTGGTGGACGGTGTGATCCAGCGTGACCTGACGCTAAATAGCAAACAGCTCCAGAATATCGATGTGCAGCAGCTGAAGCAGGTGATTCAGATCGGTGCCAATAATAATTTTGAATCGTTGGATGCGCTGCGCGATAATCCAGGATTGGTTACGGTGATCCAGAACACGCGCGATGCCGCAGTGATTCAGAACTTTAACACGCTGGATCTGCAGGTGAATAATTTCAGGGAATTTCGCAATAATATCCAGCTCGACACAATGTTGAACTCAGCACCGAGCCTGCTGCGCTAGGCTGTAATAATGCCCTTGCGCCAAGCCAGCACGTCTGGTGCTTTGCGTAAGGCGGGCGGAGTGTTTTTCTCCGCAGGGTAGCCCAGTAGGATGGGAGCGTAGGCAGTGCAATCCTGCGGAATTTCCAGCTCTGTTTTCCATTCCGGTGTATTGAGCGCGGCGACTGCAAACCCGATGACGCAGCTACCCAGCCCCATGCCGCAGGCGGCCAGCATCATGTTTTCTGCCGCTAACCAGCAATCGGCGGCCACGAAAGACCCCAGCTGTTTGCCGTAGATCACCACCAAGGTGCTGGCATTGTAGAAAATATTGAACTCGGCGCGACTGATGATTTCCAGCAGACGTTTCTCCTGCGCGGAATCCTTGCGGTGCGGTTCATGCCAGATCAGCGTGCGTGCATCTTCGGAGAGATGATCCAGCAAGGGCTTATCCTGAATCACAGCAAAGCCCCAAGGCTCTTCATGCATGGCGTTGGGTGCCTGCACGGCAGCATAGAGCAGGACATGGATTGTGGCATCATCCACCATCACAGACGTATAATCGCGTATTGCTCGCCGCTGATAAATCGCATCCATAACGCTGAGATTAACGGTAGGAATTAAAGAATCCATCTTCGTATCTCCTAGGTAGTGCGATGGTTCGCCACGCGCAATGCCTCCGTCACCTGCCTCAGCAGGAGACTGCCCTCATATTGCGTGAAATCCTTGGGAAGCTCAGCCAGCACAATCTTCTGCACTGCCCCATCCA
The DNA here is from genome assembly GCA_044350115.1 of Rickettsiales bacterium. Classification (GTDB taxonomy): domain Bacteria; phylum Pseudomonadota; class Alphaproteobacteria; order Rickettsiales; family JALZUV01; genus JBILIE01. The sequence goes on along the minus strand of JBILIE010000034.1, from coordinate 8,268 downwards.
GATGTTTGCGCAATTCCCCCAACATGCGCGGTGGTGCCACCAGCACCAGCCGCTCAAACTTTTTCGCCTTCAGTGCTGCATTAAGATGGCCTGCCACTGCTGCGGCGAAATGCTGGGCGGTTTCACTGCGCGCGTCCAGATGTGGCTCGCTCATGTGCCGTGCGCCGCCTACGCTCTGGAACACCATGCCAGTCGCATTGCGACCAGTTTCGTATATTTCGGGCGATTCCGCTTGCCACGCCATACCTTCAACAAGCTCTAGTGACGGCGTCACCTGCTCCGTATAATGGCGGTGCCGCGCATTACCTGGAAGTGGAATACGGCGCGGGGATTTTTGGCGCGCATAGACTCTGGCCTGTTTCGCATCCGCCACCAGAATCCAGGTCAGGGGCGTGGCTTGCATTGCAATCGTAACGGTATCCATGGTTTTTATTTCCTTTCTAATGTGAGAGCAATAAGGGAAGTTCTGCTTTTTCGATCAGGTGATTGGTGGTGCCACCCAGAATCATCTCGCGGAAACGGCTGTGACCGTAGGCACCTGCCACCAGCAGATCTGCACGCAATTCCCGCGCTTGCCCTAGCAGCGTCTCGCCGATAGAACATTGACCGCAATCCACTGCCGCGATCTTCGCATGTAGGCCATGCGCACGCAGATAAGCCATCAAGCCGTCTTCCGCCGTGACATCGCGTTTTTTCCAGTGCTCGCGGGCAATGATGACCTGCAGCTCTTCCGCTTTCTCTATCAGCGGGAAGGCATTGTACAGCGCGCGCGACGCCTCCATCTCACCATCCCAAGCAATAGCGATGGTCTTATCGCGCCACTGATCAGGAGTGTCACCCTGAGAGGCGGGAATGAGCAACACTGGCCGCCCCGTATCGAAGATGGCCGAAATCACGGCATAATCATACAGCACTTCTGGATCAGCCGCACCCGGCGTTAGAATAATCAGATCGCTTAGGCGCCCCTCGCGCGCAATGATCTGATCGGGAAAATCTGTTGCATGCAGGAATTGCGCTGAGGCATGATGTGCGGGCAAAGTAGGCGCATCCAACGGTATGCACCGCTTCGCCGCGAAGGAAGTGACAAACTGTCTCGCCTGATCTAACCGTTTTTTGTTGTCCTTTTTGGCCGCGTCGATCATCTCCGCACCAAGCATTGCGCCTTCTCCTGCGATCCCCGCCGTGAGAGCAGGCAATGTAGAAACATGCAGAAAGCGCACCTGCGCTGCATGAATTTCCCCTATCGCCAGCGCCGCACTCACCGCGCCTAGTTCCTCTTGCGCCCCGCCAAAAAGACAAAGAATCGATTTAATTGTCATCATACCCTCCTCAGTTGGAAGGACATTAGGCGATGAATGGGGAGTTAAGTTTGATCGTCGTCAAACCAATCTGGATCATGAAACATACCCAAATCCTTAGGGCGTGGTCACACTAAGCCCATCTGCCACTGCTACCATCACTCATCATTTCTCGATGTAGATGAGGCGGCTTAGATTTTTCGGAACTCTAATGTGACCGTCGGAATCCTGAACAGAGAGAACACTCGCTATCACGTTGGATAAGGCTCGCAAGCCGTTTTCGCTGGTCGCTCGTGAAGCAGAAGTCCCGCACTAGGCGGGACATAATGGAAGATTATATAACATGATGTTATATAAATAAAATAATGGTGGGTCAGGGAGGAGTTGAACCTCCGACCTCACGCTTATCAGGCGTGCGCTCTAACCACCTGAGCTACTGACCCATCCTGAAGTGGAGGGTGGTTTATAAATTCCACCACACAAATGTCAAACGGTATTTATTTTTTGTGGGGGATACTCCTCCCGTACCCCATGCTTCGCCGCCTCGCTTTGCTCGGAGGGAGTTCTTTAATTTAGGGAGGATATTCCCCCTCGCTGCGCTCTCCCCCACGCTTACGCGCGTCGCTTTGCTCCGTTTCAGTGTTTCCATAAGAACATTTCAATAGGAAAGAACATTTCAATAGGACTCCCTCCGAGCAAGGCGAGGCGGCGGAACGCCGTGGGGGGAGGGCAAAGCTTGGGGGGAGTATACCCCTCGCAAAAAAGATCCCTTTGACTTTGCAGGTGCTTGGTGTTAGAAGCTGCCTCCCTTTCATAACAAAGCGCGGCTGCGTCGCGATGGTGTTGATGAAAAGTGGTTAGTGACTAGTGACCTAGTGATTAAGTGCTTTTTGCCTGTGCTTTGTTTGATAACTAACCACTAGGCCTTTCCTCATGAAAATTATCGCCTGTAATAGCAATATTCCTCTCGCGCAAGCGATGGCTACGCATTTGGGCTGTGGCTTGACGGAGGCGATTATCAAGAGCTTTCCTGATTCGGAAAGCTATGTGGAAGTGCAGGAGAATGTGCGCGGCGAGGATGTGTTTGTGGTGCAATCTACCTCGAACCCCGCCAATCATCATATTATGGAATTGCTGATTATGCTGGATGCGCTGAAGCGCGCTTCAGCACGTCGGGTGACGGCGGTGATTCCTTATTACGGCTATGCGCGTCAAGACCGTAAGCCCGGCCCGCGCACGCCGATTTCGGCTAAATTGGTGGCGAATATTATTACCTCTGCGGGTGCTGATCGGGTGCTGACATTGGATTTACATGCTGGCCAGATTCAGGGCTTTTTTGATCTCCCGCTAGATCACCTGTATGCGCGCCCTGTTTTTGTGGCGGACATTAAACAACGTCATGGCGAAAAGCCGTTGACGGTGGTTTCGCCTGATGTAGGCGGTGTGGTGCGCGCACGGGCTTTGGCAAAGCGCCTGAATGCAGACCTTGCGATTATCGATAAACGCCGTGAAAAAGCGAGCGTCTCGGAAGTCATGAATGTGATTGGTGATGTGAGTGGCAAGCAATGCATTTTGTTTGATGATATTGTGGATACAGCAGGCACGCTTTGCAATGCGGCGCAAGCACTGATGGAGCGTGGTGCGCTTGGCGTTTCAGCTTATACGACCCATGGCGTGCTTTCTGGCTCTGCTTTTGAGCGAATCACGGCATCGGTGCTGGATGAGGTGGTGATTACGGATAGTATCATGCAGGCCAGCCTCGCCCAATGTTCTAAAATTCGCGTGGTAAGTATCGCGCCGTTATTGGCCGAAGCAGTGAGTCGTATTAGCGATGAAAGCTCGGTTTCCAGTTTATTTGAATAATTTTTTAAGGAGAGAAATAATGAAAGCAGTTTATGAATTTGAAGCCACAAAACGTGAGCAAACCGGTGGTGGTACGTCGCGTGAATTGCGCCGTAACGGCAGTGTGCCTGCGGTAATGTATTCCAATAAAATGGAGCCGATTAGTTTTGCGGTGATCGAAAAAGATCTCACCCGCGAATATAAAAAAGGCGCGTTCCTCAATAAATTGGTGGAAATCAAATTAGCGGGCAAAAGCTATTTTGCGCTGCCACGCGATATCCAAACTCACCCTGTGAGCGATCGCATTGAGCATGTGGATTTCCTGCAAGTGGATGCAAGCAGCAAAATCCGCGTACAAGTTCCTGTGAAAGTATTGAACGCTGATAAATCGATGGGTATCAAACTCGGCGGCGCGCTTAACATTGTGCGTCACAGCGTGGAAATGCTCTGCTCGCCAGATACGATTCCCTCGCGTTTAGAAGTGGATATTAAAGACGTGAAAATCGGTGATTCTGTGCATGTAAGCGCTATTAAATTGCCTGAAGGTGCTACGCCGGTGATTAATCGTGATTTCACTTTGGTGACCATCACTGGTCGCAGCAAAGGTGGCGATGAAGAAGCCACTCCTGCGGCAGCTGCTCCTGCAGCGGCGGGCAAAGCAGCTCCTGCAAAAGCAGCGGCAGCTAAACCTGCGGCGAAGAAATAATTAAGGAGGGTGCTAGGGGTGCTAAGAAGGTGCTAATGTGCTAATTTTTAAGCACCTCTGGCAACCTCTGGCGCCTCTAGCACTTTTAATTTTATGCAGCTCTGGATCGGACTCGGCAATCCTGGTGCGAAATATGCCGAGAATCGGCATAATGCGGGATTTATGGTGGTCGATGCCATCGCCGCAACCGAACGTGCCGCTCCGTGGGCAAAAAAATTCAATGCACTGGTCACCGAAGTTGAAATCAATGGTGAAAAAATTCTCCTCATCAAGCCCCAACAATTCATGAATCTCTCTGGTCAGGCCGTGGGCGAGGCGATGCGGTTTTATAAACTCGAGCCCTCTGCCATCACCGTATTTCACGACGAACTCGATTTGCCGCTGTGCAAATTACGCGTCAAAATAGGTGGCGGTCATGGCGGACATAATGGCCTGCGTGATGTCGATGTGCATATCGGCAAAGAGTATCGCCGCGTGCGATTGGGAATTGATCATCCTGGCAATAAAGACCTCGTTTCTCCTTATGTCCTCAGCGATTTCACCGCTAGCGAGCGGCATTTATTTAAAAAGTGGGTAGAAGAAATTGCCTTTGAGGCACCCTTGCTCGCTGCAGGCAAGGATTCCGAGTTTATGACGCGTATTGCGCGGTAATGCTCACTTTCAAGGGATTGAAGGCAAAAAAGTACAAATCATGCAAAAAACTGTTTGCATCTATGCAGCCTTTCCCCTATAAGCCTATCTCCCTTTAAGTGGAAAGACCCCGCAATGGCTAAAAAAGTTATAGGTTACATCAAGTTACAAATTCCAGCTGGCAAAGCGAATCCTTCGCCGCCAGTAGGTCCTGCGCTCGGACAGCGCGGCTTGAACATCATGGAATTCTGCAAAGCGTTCAACGCTGCGACTCAGAAGATTGATCCGGGCACTCCAACGCCTGTGGTGATCACTGCTTACGCAGATCGCAGTTTTACTTTTATCACTAAAACACCTCCTGTTTCGTTCTTCCTCAAAAAGGCTGCGAAATTGGAAAGCGGTTCGAAAGAGCCGGGCAAGGTGGTTGCTGGTAAGGTGACGATGAGTCAGATTCGCGAAATCGCGAAATTGAAAATGCAGGATATGAATGCAAATGATATTGATGCTGCTTGCCGCATGATTGCTGGCTCTGCAGTTTCAATGGGTCTGCAAGTAGACGAAGCAGCGTAACGCGCTAGAGGATTAAAAAAAATGGCTAAGCAATCAAAACGTTATACTAAAGTGGCTGGTGCAGTGGAGGCGATGAAGCTTCATGCGCTGGACGAAGCGGTGGCTTTGGTAAAAACTGGCGCAACGGCAAAATTTGACGAAGCGGTCGAGGTGGCAATCAATCTTGGTGTTGATCCGCGTCACTCTGATCAGCAGGTGCGCGGCATGGTGGCGATGCCTCACGGTATTGGTAAAACCATTCGCGTAGCGGTGTTTGCGCGTGGTGATAAAGCAGAAGAGGCAAAAAAAGCGGGCGCTGATATCGTGGGTGCGGACGACCTTGCGGAAATGATTCAAAAAGGCGAAATGAATTTTGATCGCGTGATTGCAACACCGGATATGATGGTGACCGTAGGTAAATTGGGTAAGGTGCTGGGTCCTAAGGGGCTGATGCCAAATCCTAAGTTGGGTACGGTAACGCCAAACGTGGCCGAGGCGGTGAAAAAAGCCAAAGCGGGTGAGGTGGAGTTCCGTGTAGAAAAAGCAGGAATCGTGCATGCTGGTATCGGCCGTGCGAGCTTCACTGCGGCGCAATTGGCGGATAACATCAGGGCGTTATTTGATGCGCTCAGCAAAGCTAAGCCTTCTGGTTCCAAGGGTATGTATTTTAGGAAGATGTCACTGAGCTCCACCATGGGTGCGGGTGTGAAAGTGGATATTAACAGCCTGCGTGATGCGGCATAAGCGTTAAGGTATTAAGTCATGAATCGTAGCGAAAAAACAGGCTATGTTGAGCATATCAACGCCGAATTGAAAAAAGCGGCTTCGGTAGTGGTTGTTCACTATCGGGGTCTGACAGTAGCAGAAGTGACTGCGCTGCGCGGCAAGATGCGCGCTGCGGGGGGGAGCTTTCAGGTTACTAAAAACACGCTGACAAAATTGGCGCTGAAAAATACCGAATATGAAGGTATGGCGGATCATTTAAAGGGTCCTACGGCGATTGGCTATAGTGCTGATCCGGTGGCTCCTGCGAAAGTCCTGGTTGAGTTTGCAAAAACTAACGAGAAATTAAAAGTTTTGGGTGGCTCGTTTGGCGCTCAACAACTAGATGTGAAGGGTGTCGAAACTCTGGCGAAGATGCCTTCACTCGACGAGCTGCGTGCGACCATTATTGGTCTCATCAGCGCTCCAGCAACAAAAATTGCTGGTGTATTGCAAGCTCCTGCGGGCCAGTTAGCGCGGGTGTTTGCGGCGTATGGGGCGAAGTAACCAGAAACACACAAGATACTAAATTTTTAAACACATTATTTAACATAAAAGAGGACTCAAATGGCAAATCTGGACCAAATCGTAGACCAACTGTCTGCACTGACTGTTATGGAAGCTGCTGAACTTTCTAAAATGCTTGAAGAAAAATGGGGCGTTTCTGCTGCTGCTCCTGTAGCTGTTGCTGCGGTTGGCGCCGTTGCTGCTGCTCCTGCAGAAGAGCAAACAGAATTTGATGTTATCCTGACAAGCGCAGGCGACAACAAAATCAACGTGATTAAAGAAGTTCGCGCTATCACTGGACTGGGTCTGAAAGAAGCGAAAGACCTCGTTGAAGGTGCTCCGCAGCCAGTGAAGCAAGCTGTTAGCAAAACTGAAGCAGATGAGATCAAAAAGAAAATCGAAGCTGCTGGCGCTAAAGTTGACATTAAGTAGTCAGCATTATTGTTAATCGAGCCGAGGAGGGTGGCCTTTTAAGGGGGTCATTCTTCTCGGTTTTCGGCTATTTTCGCACAAAATTTGTGCAACACATGCTCTACAACCCGCTCTCCTTTAGGTCGTCTTAAGTTAGTTTGCTTAAAGAAGAGCCTGTCTGCATCAGGGATATTATGACCAAACAAGCCGCCACCGTTCTTAATTTCACGCAACGTAAACGTATCCGCAAAACTTTTGGCCGCCTCGAATCGGCGACTGAATTACCCAATCTGATCGAAGTTCAGAAAAAATCTTATGACCAATTCCTGCAAATTGGCATTGCCCCCCGCGAGCGCAAAGATACTGGCCTGCAGGCCGTTCTGAAATCTGTATTCCCCATTCAGGATTTCACTGAAACCGCTACACTCGAATTTGTATGCTACGAATTTGACGAGCCTAAATATGACGTGGAAGAGTGCCGTCAGCGCGATGCCAATTTCGCCGCACCGATGCGCGCAACCCTTCGCTTGATCACTTGGGTGGTGGACGAAGATACTGGCGCACGCGAAATTAAAGACATCAAAGAACAGGATGTCTATATGGGCGATATTCCGCTCATGACTGAAAACGGTACTTTTGTAATCAACGGCACTGAGCGCGTAATTGTGAGCCAGATGCACCGTTCACCTGGTGTATTCTTCGATCACGATCAAGGTAAATCGCATAGCTCTGGTAAATTGTTGTATAATGCGCGCATTATCCCATATCGCGGCTCGTGGCTGGATTTTGAGTTTGATGCGAAAGATATTGTATTCACGCGTATCGATCGTCGTCGCAAACTGCCTGTGACCAGCTTGCTGCGTGCATTGGACATGACGACAGAAGAAATTCTTAGCACTTTCTATAACACTTATCTGTACAAAAAAGTGTCGGGTAAAAAAGGTGGCTGGGCGGCTCCGTTCAACCCTGACCGTTATCGCGGTGTGAAATTAACGCGTGATTTGATCGATGCAAAAGACGGCACGGTAGTGGCGAAAGAAGGCGAGAAACTGACTCCGCGTAAAGCGAAGCAGTTGATTGCGGATGGTCTGAAAGACATCGTGATTGAGCCAGAAGAAATTCTGGGCAGCTTCTTTGCGCGCAATCTGGTGAATAAAGACGGTGAAGTGCTGGCAGATGCAGGTGCTGAAATCACCGAGGCACAATTTAATATTCTTGCTGATGCAGGGATAAAAGAATTGCCTGTGTTGGATATCGATCACATCAATGTTGGCCCTTATATGCGCCACACTTTGACCGTGGATAAAAACGCGACCAAAACCGATGCACTGATGGACATCTATAAAGTGATGCGCCCTGGTGAGCCGACAACTCCGGAAGCGGCAGAAGTATTGTTTAAAAGCCTGTTCTTTGAACAAGAGCGTTACGATCTCTCGCCAGTAGGTCGCGTAAAAATGAATGCGCGTCTGGATCTGGAGTTGCCAGAAGAACAGGGCACGCTGACCAAGCAGGACATCATCGAAACCATCAAAATTTTGGTGCGTTTGAAAGATGGCTTCGGCG
>JBILIE010000174.1:0-3996 GCA_044350115.1 Rickettsiales bacterium | reverse complement strand
CATCAACAAAGTTGTTGCCGTTAATGCGTTCAATCTCCACCAAAGTATCTTCAAACTGATTCGCCGTGCCGAGGAGGATGGTCACAGGATCAGCATTGGCAGAATAATCCACCGTATCAAACCCCGCCCCACCGAGCATCACATCAGGGTGGTCGCCACCGAAGAAGATGTCGTCTCCCGCCCCGCCGAGCATGACCACGCCGTTGTTATCATAGGCTGCATCGTCGATGGTAGGCACACCATTCGCATCCGCCCAGAGGCTGCCATTGATGCTCAGTGCGTCCATCACGTCATTATTCACCGTGCCGTAGATAATCGGGCTGTTTCCAAAATCCAGAAACTTCGTCACCCCCTCGTCCCAGAGGTCTTGTGCGATAGTGGCGATGTCGGAGTTGAGCTTGAATAAGTCAAGTCCGCTCCAGCTGTTGATGAGGGAGAGATCATTGGCAAAATGGCTGCCATCATAAGTGCTTGTTGCGACATTTCCTGTGAAGTTGATGTTGACGGTACGGCCAATACGCGAAGGATCGATGGCATCTTCGAGGGCTATATTGCCCAATGTAGAACTTACCCCGCCTACAAAATCGAAGTTTTCAGGAGCATTAGGGTTGATGCGAGGCTCAACACCAAAATTCTCAATACGTCGCTGTCCATTTGCCTCGATATAGAAGGTGGCATTACGTTCCAGCAATTCATGGCCTGTTACATTTGGCAAATTGATATCGAGGAATAAAATATTGGGTGCGATTTTCTGATAAGTCGCCAGTGCGAGATCCGCTTCAGCGAGCGAGGTCAAACTATATTGGCGACCCAATACATTCTCGATTAAACGGCGCGAGAAAGCATCATCTTCAATCACCATCAATTCGGGTTTTACTCGCTGCTGGCGGAGTGCGGCAATATCTGTATTTTGCGTTGTTGCGCTCAAAATAGAGGCGCGTTTGCGTTGGATTTCTTGCTCCTCTATTCGACGACGCGCCACTTCCTGCAATGCTGCACGTTGTTCTATTTTCTTCTTCAATTCCATCAGAATACGGTTGGCATACTGGTCTGCCTGATAGAACCCGCCAATTTGATCGATGCGATCTGCGCCGACACTGCGGCCTATTTCTGTCATCATTTCACGGGCGGATTTATCAGTGATATTTGGTGCGAGGATAAGCGCATCGCCATCCTCGCAGAGGAAAATTTGTAAGGCGGTAAGCATCAGATGACGCTGCGCTGTCGCCACCACTCCTTGTTGAATCACAGAGTAATTCAGCGCCATTTCTGAAAAGCGGAAATGTAAGATAAAAATATCATCAGGGTTAAAGCGCAGTTGTTCCAGCGTCGCGATAAGCTTGCGTTCGGCATGTTCGTCTATTATCATCATGGCAATACCTCATCCCTACTCATTGCAGAGAGTGTGCCAATTTATATATTTACGTTAACTTTGTTGATTATCATTAGGTTGGAAAATTACATTTCCTTATTTTTCCCAAATTAGGAGTTCTATTTTGATAATTTTTATGCTACATTCTCAAAATAGACCGCATTCTCCTTGCCGAAGATGAACCCGTTCAACAACGTATGCTCGCGCATTTGCTGGAGCGAAAACTAGGCTATGAAGTGACGGTGGCAGGAAATGGGCAAGAGGCGATTTTGGCTGTTAATGCAGCAACACAGCGCCCCTTTTCCGTCGTATTGCTCGATATTAATATGCCCGTGATGGATGGCCTTGCAGCACTCACGATTCTGCGTAAAAACCATCCTGAATTGCCAGTGATTATGCTCACGGCGCAGACAGACACCACCACCGCTGTCACCGCCATCAAACAAGGCGCAATTGACTTTATCGTGAAGCCGCCTGAGCCAGAACATCTGGGAATCACGCTGCATAATGTACTGCGTATGCAGGCGATGTCCTGTGAACTTTCCAAAATCAAACGCAAGCAGGAGGGCGCGCTCGGCTTTGCCGATCTCATTGGCTACCAAACAGGTCTGGCGCGCATTGTGGCACAAGGTCATCGCGCTGCACTCACCGAAGCCTCGGTGCTTATTTATGGTGAAACAGGCGTAGGTAAAGAGCTTTTCGCGCAAGCAATCCATGGCGAGAGCGGGCGCAAAGGCAGTGCCTTCATTGCCGTAAACTGCGGTGCGATTCCTGAAAATCTGGTGGAAAGCACCTTATTTGGACACGAAAAAGGCGCGTTTACGGGAGCGGTTAGCAAGAGTTTGGGTAAATTCCGCGAAGCCGATGGCGGCACTTTGTTTTTAGACGAAGTCGCCGAACTCCCCCCCAGTGCTCAAGTAAAACTACTGCGTGCACTCCAGCAGCGCGAAGTCGAACCCGTCGGCGCAGGCCGCCCTCTCGCAGTCGATGTACGCATAGTGGCAGCCACTCACCGCGATTTGCGCGAGGAAGTCCGTGCAGGTCGTTTTCGCGAAGATCTCTATTTTCGTTTGAATGTTTTACCCATCACCATCCCACCTCTGCGCGATCGCACGGAAGATATTGCCACACTTTCACGCTATTTTATCGACCGTGCTGCTGCGGTAGATCGGCTCCCCACCAAAACACTTTCGCCTCGCGCACTCAGTTATTTGCAGCAATATCACTGGGCGGGTAATGTGCGCGAGCTGGAGAACCTGATGCGCCGCGCAGTGGTGCTTTGTGATACTGCGATAATTGACGTTGCAGATCTCGCTGCATTTCATGCAGAAAGTGATGCTCCTCAGCAACTCACCCCTTCCCCGCTTTCTCACACATATGCACCACATTTGCAGTTAGATTTGCAAAAGCATGGGCAGCAATTTAAAACCATGCAGGAAATTGAAAATGAAACCATTTTACGCATGTTAGAACATCATCAGGGAAATATCACCCATACTGCTACCGCTCTTGGGCTTGCAAAATCCACTTTTTACCGAAAACTAAACGAAATCAAAGGAAACATATCATGACTCAATCTCTTTATGAACGTATCGGTGGCGAAAATGCCGTGCGCGCCACAGTCATGAAACTATACGAAAAAATCCTAAGCGACGATGAACTTGCGCCATTTTTTGAAAATATCAATGTGGAAGCATTGCGCCGCAGCCAATCAGCCTTCGTTACTTACGCTTTTGGCGGCCCCAATCATTACACAGGCAACACTATGCGCGCCGCCCATAAAAACGCCGTGCAGCAGGGCTTAAACGATCACCATTTTGATCTAGTGGCAGGACATTTGCAATCCGCCATGCAGGAGCTAAACGTTGCGCCTTATTTAATCACTGAAGCCATAACCATTGTTGGCTCCACTCGTCATGATGTACTGAATAAATAATCGGCTCTGTTGAGTGTGGAGCGCCCCCTCCCACTCTCGGCAGAGAGTTCTTAAGCAAAAACATCGCGAAGCAATAAAGTTTTTGACTTACAGAATTACTTGGTAACCCTGTTAAAGCGCTAACTGTCATAAAATCTTAACAATCATTTGTTATACTATTCGCTCAGACAGGGAGCTTTAATGACTACTTCACCTTCTCTTTTACAACAGATTCAGGAAATTTCACGCGCTGCTGCCGTCAGCAAGGGATTCACCTCCAGTGAGGCCGTAACTAAATATAAAGACCTACTAGAACAAACTACCGCACGCTCGACAGGCCATACACAAGGCAAAGCTATTCCCTTTGAAACGGTTCAAGAGGCTGCAAAAGACCTGCCACAAACAGACATTGACCGCATCAGCCGTGTGATGGCGCTGGATTCTATCGCGCTGAATGCCGCACGTTTTGCAGAGAATGCCCAAAACACTCCTTCGCCCGCAAATCAAATCAAAGCCGCGCGCGCAGAGTTTGAAAAGCTGGGTGTCAGCGATGATGACATTCAAGAAAGCTTACATAAAGTGGTGGTGAGCATGGTGCATACCGCACATCCCACCATCTTCCACACCCTTGCGGCTAAACGGTTTGAGAAGGAGCTGACGCATCTGCTGGAAGCCGAAGGTAATACGCAGAAAGATGTAAAGGGTAATC
>JBILIE010000128.1:0-5202 GCA_044350115.1 Rickettsiales bacterium | reverse complement strand
GTCCGTTCCAACCGTGATTGCCTAATAATCGGGTGAGTTTCATCTGCCTTTCTCCTTATTGTAGGCTCAGAATAATCCCCATTTTGCGATGGCGGAAGGGGGAGGGTTTGCTGCGCTGCAAACTCTGTTTGATCTGTCCCGTTTTTGGGCGTAAGTAGGAGGCTATGCCTTATAGTCTCTCTTCAAAATATTTCGGTGGATACCTGCATGATGGTAAAGTGGGGGTGATGGATATTGGATCTAATTCCATCCGCTTGGTGGTGTACGATGGGATGAAGCGCGTGCCGCTGCCTATTTATAACGAAAAAGCGTTTTGTAGCCTTGCGAAGGGTCTCGGCAAAACCAACAAGCTCAACCCTGACGGCGTGAAAATGGCGCGGCGTGCGGTGGCGCGGTTGCTGGCGATTGTGAAGCTGATGGAGGTGGTGGAGCTGCATGTAGTCGCAACGGCCGCTATTCGCGATGCGGATGATGGCGCGGCGTTTGTGAAAGAGCTGGAGCGTACTCATGGCGTAAAAATCAAGATTATTTCGGGCAAGCGCGAGGCGAAATATGCGGCTTACGGGATTTTATCCTCGCATCACGAGGCGCATGGGCTGGCGGGGGATCTCGGCGGCGGAAGCATGGAGCTGATTGATCTGGACACGCCCGAACTCGATCAGTTTGAGACCATGCCGATGGGACCATTGCGGCTGCTGGATAGGGCAGGGGATAATCGGGTGTATATGCGCGATATTATCGGCAATCATCTTTCCCAAGTTGAGTGGTTGAAGGATAAGCAATATCCTGCGTTTTATGGCGTGGGCGGGAGTTTTCGCTCGATTGCCACCTTGCATATGAAGCGCAATCACTATCCGCTTTCGCTGATTCATAATTATGAAGTGGCAACGAATGAGTTGATGCCGATGCTGAAAGAAGTAGCGGAAATGCCAGAAGACCAGTTGGGTGATCTGGCGGTGGATGCAAAACGTCAGCCGCAAATGCCCGCTGCCGCGATGATTTTGGCAGAGGTGCTGCAAATGATTGGCGCCAAAAAGATGGTGTTCAGCACCAGCGGGATTCGGGAAGGATTGCTGTTTGGTCAGCTCTCGCCATTCCTTAGAAAAGAAGATGCGCTGATTTCCTCTTGTGCAGAATTAGCGGAGCAAAATGGTCGCCACCCTGGGTATCCTGCTGATTTGGTAGAATGGATGGCGCCGATGTTTACGCAGGAAAGCGAGCATGAGCTACGTTTGCGCCATGCGGCCTGTATGCTCAGCGATCTCGCATGGAGGATTCATCGTCCGTTCCGTGCCGAATGGGCGTATCACCGCGTATTGCAATCATCATTAGTGGGAATTTCACATTCCGAGCGGGTGGCGCTGGCTGCGGCATTGTATCACCGCTACGAACCGCGTTGGAAAGAAAATTGGAAAAGCTATGCCCTCTTAAGCGAGCGTCAGCGCCGTTGGGCAGAGGTGGTAGGAACGGCGATGAGCCTTGGTTATTATCTCTCTGGTGGCTTACCCGGAAATTTGAATCACTCAATTATCAAAATCGAAAAAGGCCGCCCCAAACTGCGCATGAACCGCGAAAGCCAACCATTGCAAGGTGAAAGCGTGGATCGGCGATTGGATGCGCTGGCGACGGCAATGGCTGGGTTTAACAGGGGCTAGGAATATCTTATATTTTGAGTTGAGAGCATTGCTTGCACTTATCTGCAAAAATGCTAGATTTTATGCCCATGACACAAACCCCATTGCTCGATCAGGTAAGTCTACCCGCTGACCTTCGCAAGTTATCATTAGACCAGTTGCCCGAATTAGCGCGGGAGCTGCGGGAGGAGACTATCCGTGCGGTGTCGCAAACGGGCGGTCACCTTGGCGCGGGGCTGGGTGTGGTGGAGCTGACGCTCGCGCTGCATTATGTGTTTGAAACCCCCAAAGACAAAATTATTTGGGATGTGGGGCATCAGGCCTATCCGCATAAAATTATCACGGGACGGCGGGATCGGATTCATACTTTACGTCAACCAGAAGGGCTTTCGGGGTTCTGCAAACGCGACGAAAGCGAATATGATCCTTTCGGCGCAGGGCATAGCTCTACCTCGATTTCTGCGGGTCTTGGCATGGCAGTAGCGCGGGATATGAAGGGCGAAGAATTCGACATTGTTTGTGTGATTGGCGACGGCGCGATGAGCGCGGGCATGGCCTATGAGGCGATGAACAATGCAGGTCATCTCGGCAGCCGTTTGATTGTGATTTTAAACGATAATGATATGTCGATTGCACCGCCTGTGGGGGCGATGAGCGCGTATCTTTCGCGGCTGATTTCCTCCCATTCCTATCACAGTTTCCGCGATATTGCTAAATCGGTGACACGCAAATTTCCTGAGCCATTGGCGCGGTTGGCAAAACGTGCTGAGCAATATGCGCGCGCGATGATTAGCGGTGGCAATGTGTTTGAGGAGATGGGTTTTTATTATGTTGGCCCGATTGATGGGCATAATTTTGATCACCTCATGCCCGTGCTGAAAAATGTAAAAGCCGAGCGCGATTCGGGGCCAATTTTGGTGCATGTGGTAACGCAAAAAGGCAAAGGGTTTGAGTCGTCTGAAGACTCCAAAGAAAAATATCATGCGATGAAGCAGTTTGATGTGGCGACGGGTGTGCAAAAACCAAGTAAACCAACCCCCCCAAGTTATACCAGTATTTTTGCTCGCCAGTTGATGGCGAATGCCACGCAGGATAACAAGATTGTGGCGATTACGGCTGCGATGCCTTCGGGTACGGGGTTGGATAAATTTTCCGATAAATTCCCCGACCGTTGCTTTGATGTGGGCATTGCGGAGCAACATGCTGTGACCTTCGCCGCAGGGCTGGCGACGGAAGGTTATAAGCCGTTTGTAGCGATTTATTCTACCTTCCTGCAACGCGCTTATGATCAAGTGGTACATGATGTGTGCATTCAAAATCTGCCCGTGCGCTTTGCAATGGATAGGGCAGGGCTGGTGGGAGCAGATGGCGCCACTCATGCGGGGGCATTCGATATTGCGTATCTCTCTTGTCTGCCCAATATGGTGCTGATGGCAGCAGCGGATGAGGTGGAATTGACCCATATGGTGCATACCGCCGCGCATTATGATGCTGGCCCGATTGCCCTGCGTTATCCTCGTGGTGAAGGGCAGGGGTTGGAGTTGCCAGTGTCTCCGCAAGTGCTGGAAATCGGCAAGGGCAGAGTGATGAAAGAAGGCAAAACCGTCGCTATTTTATCGTTGGGAACCCGTTTGCACGAAGCCCTCGGCGCAGCAGAGATGCTCGAAAAACAAGGCTTCTCCACCACCGTTGCCGATGCACGATTTGCCAAACCGCTGGATGCGGCGCTGATTCAAAAACTCCTCGCCGAACATGCGCTGGTGCTGACGGTGGAAGAAGGCAGCAGCGGCGGCTTCGGCGCACATGTGCTGGAACTGGCGGCGAAACAAGGTTGGCTGGAACATAGCCGCCTGTATCCACTCACTTTGCCCGATGAATATCAAGCACAAAACACCCCGCAAGCGATGTATGACGAAGCGGGGCTGAATGCTAAACAGATCGCTGAAAAAGCGATGGAAATACTGGCTGTCGACACTACTCAAAAAGTCCGAATTTCTCTCTGAAATAGGCTTTCTGTTCGGTGGAGGGGTTTTCCCAGTCGTTATAATGAATTGTGCCGAAGCTATCGAGTGCGATCACCCCATCAGAGGCAAGCAACCGCTTGAACTCTTCATGTTTCGGACATTCCACTTCAATAATCACATGCGAGCGCAAGCCGTTGCTCTGATTAACACGCAGGTAATACATCACCGTGCGTTCCCGAATGATTTTAGCGGCGATATTGCTCATTTTCTATTTTTCTTCCGGCTTCAATATCCGCACCCGGACTTTTGCTATCTACGCCAATATCCTCCGCAGATGCGGTGAGGCTTGGTGTATTTTTGACAAGAACAGGAATTCCATTTTTATTCGCTTGAAGGTTAAAAACATAACCATTTTCTGTCAGGGTGCAGTATTCCTGTTGAAATCTTTTCATATTCTCCACCGCCGAGGCATGATTACTGTTGGGAGTAGTTTGTGGGTGCGTTTCCCAATAATCAATCAACTGATTTAGGCCGCTTCCCAATAACGATGCGAGCTTTTCAGGATCGTTTTTATATACATCTGTATATCCAGTTGGCAAAGGTATGGGATCATGAGCAAGCCATTCCTGTTGAGGGATTTTCTTTCCGGTTAAAACATCTGTTAGATTTTGATTAGTTTGCTGCGCAACATTCTCTATTGATTGATCCCAATTAACCCTCATAATTTCCCGAGCAAGAATACGGCGGGTAGCGTCAGGAAATTCAGTGGAAGAAAGAAATGCGGCCTCCTCCTCTAGCATTGCAATTTGTGTTCTAATTTCGTTTAGTGGTCTGGGCATATTCTCTCCATAACATAAAGCTAGCTCATCCTACCACCCTATTGTTAAAACTTTATGACAGTGAGGCAAAAAACTGCTAATCGTTAGCCTTGCATCAAAATTCAAGGAGAAGCCAATGTCCGCTGCCATTCACGTTAGTGCCGATGGAGTATTAGAAATTGCAGGAACGCGCTATCGGTGCAGCCTTGGTGAAAAAGGCGTGACGGGGGATAAGCGTGAAGGCGATTTAAAAACCCCGTTGGGGAGTTTTGAACTGATGGAGTGTTGGTATCGCGCTGATCGTTTGGATGCGCCAAAGACGGGTTTGCCTCTGCGAATTATCCAAAAAGATGACGGTTGGTGCGATGATGTGAAAAGTCCGTTTTATAATCAGCCCGTGAAACTTCCGTTTGAACCATCACACGAAGAGCTTTGGCGCGAGGATGAGAAATACGATATTATCGTAACGCTTGGATATAACGTAAAGCCGCTGATTCCGGGCAAGGGCAGTGCTATCTTTTTCCATGTAGCGCCTGCGGATTATCCATCCACACAAGGTTGCGTTGGCCTTGTGCGTGCTGATTTGCTCGAAGTCTTGAAATATGCCACGCCAGAGACATTATTCTGTGTTAAAGCAGATTATCCTGAAGCTGTCGGCTACTAACAACTAATCACTAACCACTAGGAATAAAAAATGACCAACCCCGCCCTCAAAGCTACCGCTCCCCATTATAAAGTCGCTGACATCACCCTTGCTAATTGGGGTCGCAAAGAAATCGAAATTGC
>JBILIE010000076.1:0-7150 GCA_044350115.1 Rickettsiales bacterium | reverse complement strand
CTGAATTTGGTAAATCGCAGCCGCTGAAAAACGCAAAAATTGTTGGCTGCCTGCATATGACGATTCAAACGGCGGTGTTAATTGAAACGTTGACGGCATTGGGCGCGGAAGTGCGCTGGTCGTCTTGCAATATTTTCTCAACCCAAGACCAAGCAGCGGCGGCGATTGCGGCAACGGGCGTGCCTGTTTTTGCATGGAAAGGCGAAACGGAGGAAGAATACGAATGGTGCATCCGCCAGACCATCGAAGGCTGGGAACCCAATATGATTCTCGACGATGGCGGCGATCTGACCCGCATGATTCACGATGATTACCCTGAAGTGATGAAAAATATCAAAGGGATTTCGGAAGAAACCACGACAGGCGTGTTGCGCCTCTACGAAATGGCGAAAGCAGGAACGCTCAAAGCACCCGCCATCAATGTGAATGATTCTGTCACCAAATCAAAATTTGATAACCTTTATGGTTGCCGTGAGAGCTTGCCCGATGGATTGAAGCGCGCCACAGACATTATGCTCGCGGGCAAACGTGTTGTAGTCGCGGGTTACGGCGATGTGGGCAAGGGCTGCGCGGCAGCGCTCAAAGGCCACGGCGCACGTGTGATGGTGACGGAAGTTGACCCCATCTGCGCACTCCAAGCCTCGATGGAAGGCTACGACGTGGTGACGATGGAAGACGCCGCGCCGATGTGCGATATTTTCGTGACCGCAACGGGTAATAAAGACATCATCACCCTCGACCATATGCGGGCGATGAAAGACCGGGCGATTGTCTGCAACATTGGTCACTTTGATAATGAGATTCATGTGGAAGCATTGCAAAATATGCAGTGGACGGAAATTAAACCGCAAGTGGACGAAGTGAAATTCCCCGATGGTAAACGTATCATCTTGCTCGCCAAAGGCCGATTGGTGAATTTGGGTTGTGCGACAGGGCACCCGAGTTTTGTGATGAGCACAAGCTTCACCAATCAAGTATTGGCGCAATTAGAACTTTGGCAGAATCCGCAGAATTATGAGAATAAGGTTTATGTTCTGCCGAAACATTTGGACGAAAAAGTAGCCGCCTTACACCTTGATAAACTGGGCGTAAAACTGAGTAAACTCAGCAAAGCGCAAGCGGATTATATCGGCGTGCCTGTGCAAGGTCCGTTCAAAAAGGACGAGTATCGATATTAAAAACTGGCAGCCCTGCGTGATGTAATGTGTTTATGCCGGTAGGAGTGTTTTTTATGAGTATCGTTTCCAATACTATCATCGCTTTCAGCATGTCGGCAGACGCATTCGCCGCCTCTATTGGCAAAGGTGTTGCATTACAAAAACCAAAACTCAGCTATGCCATGCGAATCGGTCTGGTGTTCGGCGGTGTGGAAACGCTGACACCAATCATCGGCTGGACATTAGGCGTGATGGCCAGCGGTTTTATTGCCTCGGTAGATCACTGGGTGGCATTTGCCATCCTTTCTATCATCGGTGGCAAGATGATCTATGAGGGTTTTCATAATGAAGAAGTTGAACGCAAGGAATCGCATAAGCTCAGCATCCTTATCCTGACCGCTATCGGAACCAGTATCGACGCGATGGCAGTGGGCGCAACACTCGCGCTGCTTAACGTCAATATCTGGATAATGGCAGTTATGATTGGGGCAGCCAGTTTTCTCATGTCCACCATCGGCATCATGACCGGCCACTATATCGGCACAAAGGCCGGAAAGATTGCGGAATTTCTCGGGGGCCTATGCTTAATTGCTATCGGCACGAAGATACTCATCGAGCATTTGAGCGCATAGCCTGACCGAGTCAAAACGCGTAAACAAGCGGAATAGAATGAAAAAACTGTTCGCACACTCCGCAATCATTTTCTTGTTGCAACTCAATAAGAAAATAGCGAACCAGCTAAAAACGACAGTCTGCAATGGTTCGAAGGGTATGAGACATGGCGCGGGTGATGGGGAGCATTGCTTTAATTGCGGCAGCGCGCGCGGGTTTTGTGGTGGTGAAAGATACCAAAGAACCTGACACCCGCTATTTTCTGCCGATTAAAAACAACATAGGCAACGACCGCGAGGGCTTCGCCTATCATATCGAAACCGTGGAGCTATCGGATGAAATTACCACCTCTAAAATCGTATGGCATAAAGGCGTGGTGGATGCTTATACAATCCTGCACCCCGAACCCGAAGTGAAACCCACGGCCACCAATGGTGCAAAGGAATTTCTGCAAGAGATTTTGTCACAAGGTGCGGTCAGCGCAAAAGAGGTTTTTGAAAATGCAGAAGCCGCTGGATACAGCAAAAGCTCAATTCAGCGAGCGAGGGCAAGGGCTGGTGCAAAAACACGCAAGAAGAGCAAGGAGGAAGGTTGGGAGTGGTTCATACCAGAATGCGAATACACCCTTTCCCTATTTAAGCAGTCCGAAGGTGTCGAAGATAACGAAGATTGCATTGATTTGAGTGCGGCATCTTCGGAAGTGGAGGTGCAACCTTCGTGAAGATACCACCCAAAGGGCGAAGGTGGCAGCACCAAAAACGCTGCTATCGCCGCGCTGGAAGGGGGAAAGCATGGCTAGATTGCAGCAACGCATCGCACGGCTGGAAAGTCAAATAAAACCTGCTGCGCGTGCATCATTCACAAGAGAAGAAAGCGTGTTTATAGGCCAGTGCTACGATTGGATTGAAGCCAAAATGGCCTGAATGTTTTTGATTTTTTGCACGGTGCTTTCTCCCCAACTGGTGATCGGGGAGTTTACAAACCTATCAACAGAGAGGTCGCGCCAGCCTCTAGCCGCAAGGCTTGAACATACACTAACGCCTCCCCGACCAAAGTCGAGGAGTGCTCTTGCGGTTGCACTTAAACCGCTGTTGATAAGGGTTGTAACGCCCCAAGTGACCAATTGCGGTCACCATGCGCTAGACGTTAAAGGATAAGACAGGGCGAGGCAATAAAATGTTGCCGCATCAATTCGTAGCAATCCGAAAACAAATCACCCAATTCGCAATCTGTTTGCGGGTTCATTTGTGGGTTTAATTTTCTAAGATTGATTAAAAATCAATAGAATCATTGCTTTAATAGCAATAAATGGTGGTCGCTAGCGGACTCGGAGCGAACCAACTAGTGGTCTTTGTAAACGCCATGAACGAGATGGGCAAGATATTTGAGAGCCCTGTAAAACTTGAGAAAAAGGCATTCAAGTTCGAGCCAATGGCAATAGCCGCATAACCTTTGGAATTATGCGCTGGCGGCGCTCTACATCCTGAACCCGAACCTTGATGCGCTGGTGCAGGAGATGCAGCCAGAAAAAAGCGATAGCTGGATCGGGTTTGATGATTGGAACTTTAACTAAAGGAAACTCCAATAGCGGTGACACTTACCCACGCCAAGGCTGCGCTCGATGCGTGGCTGGCGGCAGATTTGGCTGTGGCCAAAGGCCAGAGCTATTCGATGAACGGGCGCAGCCTGACGCTCGCCAACAGTCGCGAGATTCGCGAGCAGATTCAATATTGGGAGCGGCGCGTGGCCACTCTTGAGTCAGCCAACCAGAACCAACAAGCAGCATTAGCGGATTTCAGCGATGTTTAATCTATTCGACAAAGCCATAGAGATGATTGCGCCAGAATCTGCCCTGCGCCGGGAAACTGCGCGGTGGATTCTGCGCCAGCAACGCGCCTATGAAGCCGCCCAGCCCTCACGCCTGCGTAAAATCAAGGTGGATCAGGTCAGCGGTGATGCGGTGGTGGAACGCGCTGGAGAATCGCTGCGCCTGCAAGCACGGTATCTCGACGAAAACCACGATCTGGCGCGTGGTGTGTTGAACTGCCTTGTCAATAACGTCATCGGCCGTGGGATCACGATTGAACCGCAGGTGAAACGCAAAAACGGTGAGCTGGCCAAAGAGATTAACGATCAGCTGATCGAGCTGTGGGAAGAATGGGTGCGCTTTCCCGAAGTAACGTGGGAACTCAACTGGAACCAGATGCTGCGCCTGCTCGCCCGGTGCTGGTTTCGGGACGGTGAAGTGCTGGTGATACATATTGAAGGCATCAGCGCCACGATCAATCACGGCACGCTTGTGCCGTATTCGCTGGAGCTGATCGAGGCGGATTTTCTGCCCTTTGATCTGAATGATCAGAAAAAGCGGATCATTCACGGGGTGGAAAAGAATGCATGGCGCAAGCCCGTGGCCTACTACCTCTACAAGGAACATCCCGGTGATCGGCATGTGTTTGTCACGCGGCAGGACACCAAGCGCTATCCGGCAGAGAAAATCATCCACCTGAAAACCGTGGATCGCATCGCGCAGACACGCGGTGTTTCCATGTTCGCCAGTGTGATGACGCGCCTCGATGATATTAAGGATTACGAACTTTCCGAGCGAGTGGCGGCAAAACTGGCGGCCAGTCTGTGTGCTTATGTTCGTAAAAACTTGGATAGCCCGACGAGCGCACAGAATATCGACGCCACCGGCAACCGGCTGATGAAAATGCAGCCCGGCATGATCTTCGATAATCTGCTGCTGGGGGAAGAAGTCTCGGTGATTGATAGCAAGCGCCCGAATGCGGTGCTGGAGCAATTCCGCAACGGCCAGCTTCGCGCTGTCGCTGCCGGAACCTGCACCAGCTATTCCAGCATCTCGAAGGATTACAACGGCACCTATAGCGCCCAGCGTCAGGAACTGGTGGAGCAGTCGGTGCATTACGCGGTGCTGCGTGAGTATTTCATCGAGCGGTGCGTGCGCCCGATCTGGGAGCGTTTCGTGGATATGGCGATCCTTTCGGGCAAGCTCACCGTGCCGGAAGCTGAGATCAATCCAATGAGCCTGAAGAAAGCAGGATTTCAGGGACCCACCATGCCGTGGATCGATCCGCAGCGCGAAGTCACGGCAGAAGAAAAAGCAGTACAGGCCGGATTCAAATCACGCACGCAGGTAATCCGCGAGCGTGGCGGCAATCCGCAAGACATTTTCGAGCAAATCAAACAGGAGCGCGAGCAGGAATCGGAGGCTGGCATCAGCTTCACGAGTTCGCTCGGCAAGCAACCCACTCCACAACCCACCAAGGAGGAATCAACCGATGACAAACCAACCGGAAATAATGATTCGAACGATTGAACTTGCCTCCCGGTCAATCGTCGATACTGAAAGCCGCCTCGTGCGGCTTTCTTTTTCTTCAGAGGAACCTGTCACCCGCCAGAGTTTCTTCAGCGATCCGTGGATTGAGATTTTAGGCCATGAGCGCAGCGAGGTGGATCTCAGCCGCCTGAATAATTCCGCGCCGGTGCTTTACAATCACGACCGCAGCGAGCGGGAGAACCGCATCGGCGTAGTGGAACGGGCATGGGTCGAGAATGGCCGTGGCTATGCGGATATTCGCATCAGCCGCCGCGATGAGGTGGCCGGACTCTGGCAGGACATCACCGACGGTATTCCTGAACTCGCCACCGGGGATCGCTTCACTATCGACGGCAAGGAATTCGAGCTTGTCGTCATCCGCCCGGATAGTGAGGGCATCACCGAGCTAATGCTGGAGGCCACATGAGCCATGTTCGCACGCAAATCCGGCAAGCGGTGGTGACGTTGTTGCGTAACCAGACATCGGCAGGCAGCCGCGTTTATGCCTCGCGGGTGCATCCGCTGGATGATCCAAAGCTCCCGGCCTTGCTGGTGTACACACCGCAGGAATCCGTGGGCAATCCCACCATGCAGCGGCCACGCACGCAGCATCGGCAGTTGCAGCTGGTGATCGAGGGATACCTCAAAGCCAGAGGCGAAATCGACGATGACGCCGATCAGCTTGCCGCCGAAGTGGAGCAGCGCATTCCAACATGGGCGATGCGTTCTCCAAGCTGGTGAAGGCGATTGGGGATGCAGGCCTGACGGATATTCTGATCTTTATTGCCGATAAAGTGAAGTGGCTGGCGCAGGTGATTACCGACTCCATCGAGCCGTTCAAGCTGGGGTTCAAGGCCTTCATTGCCGAGGTGATCAAGTTCGGGAATATCTGTTCATTGCCGTGTTTGAGGGCGTGGGCGATGCCTTCAATGCGTTTGGTGATGCGATTTCTGGGCGCTTTGAAGCACTGGGGCAGGATTTGGCCAATTTCGTGAATGATCCGCTATCAGGCGTATCGTTCGAGAATACGCGCAAGGCGCTGGAGACCGGCCTGTTAGATTCAATGGGAACCGCCTTCGATAAGGCGCTGGCCAAAGCGCAGGAGTTCAACGCCTCGATTGATGCAGAGGTGCGTGCCGCCGCCGATAAGATCGTGGATGCACGCCAAGCCAAGAATCAGTCGCTTTCGTCACTTTTTGAGGAAACCAAACAGCCGGAGAAAGTGGCCGAAACCACCAAGGCCGTGAAAGCACTGAACAAGCAGCAAGAGGAAGCGCAGCGTATCTTCGAGGCCACGCGCACGCCGCTGGAGCGTTACAACAAGGAAATGGCGCAACTAAACGCGCTACTGGAGAAAGGATACATCAATCAGGACACGTTCGGCCGTGCGGTGGAACAGGCAAATGAAAAGCTGGGCAAAGCCACCAAGCAAACCGGCGAAACCATTGAAGGTGAATTTTCGCGCATCGGGGAAACAATGGAAGGCACCATTGCCGATTCGCTGGATGCGATTGGGGGGCGCTTTGATGGGTTCGGTGATTTCTTCAAAGGATTTTTGTCTGATCTGAACCGCACCCTGCTACAATATGCGCTGAAGGATCTGGGCATCAGCGGTAAAGGCGGCATTATCGACGGGCTTTTTAGCTCTATCGGTGGCCTTTTCGGTGGTGGTGGCAGCGGTGGCGGTGGTGGTTTTGGCGGGTTCTTATCGGGGATTGGCGATTTCTTCGGCGGATTCTTCGCCGATGGTGGCCGCTTGAGCCCCGGCAAGTTCGGCATTGTGGGCGAACGCGGTCCCGAACTGGCCTATGCCGGAAACGCGCCCATGCACATCATGCCAGACATGGGCATGAGCGCCGCGCCAATCACCATCAACATGAATGTGCAAACGCCGGACGTGCGCAGCTTCAAGCAAAGCCAAAGCCAGATTGCGGCAGACATGGCGCGAAGTATCGAACGAGCAAGGAGGAACTTATGATCGTGCGAACGCCAGAATGGGTTCGTAGTTGCCACTATCCGCCTCGCGCAGCGCGGCGATATAACG